>JALRKE010000005.1:0-6092 GCA_023254845.1 Candidatus Nanopelagicaceae bacterium
CTGTGGCCATCAATGCCCGTGCCATTTGGCCCGGCCGCGCTGACCCGCAGGCCAGCCGCCAAACGTTCGATCGGTTTGGCGACGTTTTCATCAAACAGCAGCCAAATGCCCGCGGCCAAGGCCGGCAGGCCAAAGCCTGCCACAATCGCGCTTAGCAAAAAGCCTGCCTCCGGCCCTGCATGGCCTGCACGGCGATAGCCCATATAGGCCGCCAGCACCGCCAGCCCCGTGCCGCCAAAGGCCAAGAGGGCGAAGAAAAGAAAGATACGCAGGCGCAGGCTAAGGCGATGCATGCTTAGGCCTTGGGGCAAAGCAGCGCCAAAAAGGCATCATCGGCGGCGGCCTTAGACCAGTTTGCGCCGCTGATACTGCCATCGGCATTGAATGTGACAGCCCCGGTCAGGGGGGCGTGGCGTTGGCCTGCGCAATCGGCCAACAGGCTAAGCGTGTCGGCGGGCATCCAGCGGGCGAAAAAATACAGATCCGCCATGCGCATATCGGGTTGCTGGGGGTGGGTGCGCACCGAGGCCTGATCGAGCGCGACAAAGCGATCGATATAGGGCACTACATAGCTCCACGGGCGGTAAAACGATGTATTCTCAAAGCTTTGCGCAACAACCATCGTTTCTGGCAAATTGCCTGTGACATTGCCAAACCACGCCATTTCGTTTGATATGGCCGTGGCCAGCATGGCGGCACCGGCCCCCGCGGGCACCAGCCATTTTGGCAGGCGCCGCCCCGTTGCGCGAATAATCAGCGCCATAACGCCCGCCCCGGCAATGCCGGCAATCACGGTGGCAATCAGTTCCAATAACATCGGTGAGGTTCCTTTTGTGCGTTCGCGCCGCTTATAACAGCCCGCCATGGCCATGGCCCAAGGCGGATTGCATGGTTTTTACAATGACAAACGCATCGCGCAAATGGCTGCGTTCGAATTCCGATAGGGTGGCAGGGGGCAGAAAGTTGTCGGGCTTTTGCCCGGCGCGCACCTGCTGGGCCTGATGCGCCCGCAACTCCACAAGGCGCGGCAGCAATCGCGAGCGCAGATTGGCTCACTTTCGGGCCGGGATCATGGTTCTCAAGTGTTCTGCCACATCTTCTTCTAAAGGAACAACTCGCTGCAATTTCAAGTTCGAAAGCGAAGAAAATTATTGTCTTAAATCTTGACGCAAACCCTAGCGCGGTTGGAGACGAATTTGCAGGAATCTCAGCGGCCGAACACCTTAGGTTGCTCAATAGGTTTGCTCCATCGCTCGGATGCGATTTCGCAATAGCAGATCAGTCAATTATGACCAACCAAGAATCAAGTAGCGCTTTAGGTGCAATTGTCAAAGATATGGGAGGTCAGTTGATTGTGGCCGATCTCGCAACCGCCCCAGGTAGCAATCATCACGATTCTGGAAAATTAATTTCAGTATTCCGCAACATTTTTGCGGGAGAGATGCTTAGATAACGCTCATGGCAATGACCTCATCAGTCAAAGACGAATTAAGTCGACTCTCAATCTCAAAGCCTTGTTGCCGTAAAGCCGAAGTCTCCTCAATACTTCGATTTGCAGGCGGGCTACACATTGCCTCTGGAAAAATTATGGTTGAGATTGAACTCGATACTGCCCAAGGAGCGCGAAGAGTCCGTAAAGATATTGCAGATATTTATGGGCATGAATCGGATCTTGCTGTAATAAGCGCCGGTGGTCTACGAAAAGGAAGTCGTTACCTAGTTCGAGTCTTGCGAGATGGTGATGCACTGGCACGCCAGACTGGCCTTGTTGATTCAAATGGTCGTCCGGTTAGAGGACTTCCGCCACAAGTTGTCTCTGCTGGAGTCTGTGATGCAGAAGCTGCTTGGCGCGGAGCATTTCTCGCTCATGGTTCACTAACCGAGCCGGGAAGATCCTCAGCGCTTGAGATCACTTGTCCTGGTCCTGAGGCAGCTCTTGCACTTGTTGGTGCAGCGCGACGCCTTGGAATTACTGCGAAAGCACGCGAAGTTCGCGGCGTTGATCGCGTCGTAATTCGCGATGGTGACGCAATCGGCGTTTTATTAACTCGACTTGGTGCTCATGAGAGCGTTCTCGCTTGGGAAGAGCGTCGTATGAGAAGAGAAGTTAGGGCTACCGCCAATCGCCTAGCTAATTTCGATGATGCAAATCTGCGTCGCTCTGCAAGAGCCGCAGTTGCTGCATCGGCACGAGTACAGCGCGCTCTAGAAATTCTCGGCGAAGATATCCCGAAGCACTTGCGAGATGCCGGAGAGCTCCGTATCAATCATGGCCAAGCGAGTTTGGAAGAACTTGGTTCGCTCGCTTCACCACCGATGACTAAAGATGCAATCGCAGGTCGCATTAGGAGACTCTTGGCTATGGCGGATAAACGGGCCTCTGAGTTGGGTATCCCTGATACCGAAGCCGGGCTCTCGCCTGATCTACTTAACTAATTTGGATAAATAACCTGCGCTGATAGACTTCGGCTAAGTCCACAAGGTCGTGGCACATAATGTCTCAGAGTGTTTATAAAGGGTGTAATAATGGTTAAGGTTGGTATCAATGGTTTTGGTCGAATCGGTCGAAATTTTCTCCGCGCCGCGCTCGCCTCTAACGCTCCAATAGAGATAGTTGCAGTCAACGATCTCACCAGTATCGACACCTTGGCTCATTTAATTAAGTACGATTCAATTCTCGGCAGAATAAACCAAGAAGTAACCTTCGACGATAATTCGCTAACAGTTGGCGGAAAGAAGATACGAGTATTTGCAGAGAAAGACCCAGCAGCGCTCCCCTGGGGATCAGTTGGCGCTGACATCGTGATTGAATCGACGGGACGCTTTACCAAAGCCTCAGATGCTGGCAAGCATCTTCTGGGTGGCGCTAAGAAAGTTGTTATTTCTGCTCCCGCTACTGATGAAGATGTCACTTTAGTCTTGGGCGTTAATGATTCAGCCTATGATCCAGCTAAGCACAACATCATTTCTAACGCTTCGTGTACCACAAATTGTCTTGCTCCCATGGCCAAGGTTCTCCATGAGAACTTTGGAATTGTCCGCGGATTTATGACAACCGTTCACGCTTACACGAACGACCAGGTCATCTTGGACTTCCCACATAAGGATCTCCGTAGAGCCCGCGCTGCAGCCACAAATATCATCCCAACCTCAACAGGAGCTGCGAAAGCTATTGGACTTGTTTTGCCAGAATTGAAGGGCAAACTCGATGGCTACGCGCTACGTGTACCAGTCCCAACTGGATCAATCACAGATTTAACCGTTGAGCTTGCCAAGGAGACCAGCGCCGCAGAAGTTAATGCCGCGATGAAGAAAGCAGCTGAGGGTCCACTCAAGGGAATCTTGCGCTACACCGAAGATCCAATCGTCTCTACCGATATCGTTACCGATCCTCATTCCAGCATTTTTGATGCTGGCATAACTAAGGTGATTGGTAATCAAGCCAAGGTCGCCTCCTGGTATGACAACGAGTGGGGTTACTCAAATCGCCTAGTCGATTTGATGTCCTTTATCGGCAAGAGTCTCTAAACCTTTAAAAAGTGCGGAAACCAATTGGTTAAGTCGCTCGATTCACTTTCTTACACAGGAAAGCGGGTCTTTCTCCGATGCGATCTCAACGTGCCATTGCAAGATGATGGAGCCGGAAAACGAGTAATTACCGATGATGGACGGATAAGAGCTTCGCTGCCTACAATCAACTACTTGTTGAACTCGGGCGCATCGCTAGTCATCTGCGCCCATTTAGGAAGACCAAAAGGCGAGCGGAAACCTGAGTTATCTCTTGCGCCAATTGCAGAACGATTGAGAGAACTCCTTGGACGCGAAGTCGTATTTGCATCTGATGCGATTGGAGATTCGGCCAAGACTGCCGTGGGAGCTATCAAACCTGGGGGAGTAGTACTTTTAGAGAACATTAGATATGAGAACGCTGAAACATCTAAGACTGAGGAAGAACGATTAGATCTTGCTAAAAAATTAGCTAACTACGCAGATCTTTATATAGGTGATGGCTTTGGAGCCGTTCATCGGAAACACGCTTCAGTATTTGAACTAGCGCAACTCCTACCTCACGCTGCCGGAAAATTAGTTAGCGCAGAAGTAGAGGTGCTCCGCCAACTCACTGAAAAGCCGCAGCGCCCATATGGAGTTATTCTGGGGGGAGCTAAAGTCTCGGACAAGATTGGCGTAATTACAAACCTAATTGAAAAGGTAGATGTCCTTGCGATCGGCGGCGGAATGGTCTTTACATTTCTCGCGGCGCAGGGCCACCCGATTGGAACCTCACTATTTGAAGCGGAATCAATCGAGACTGTTAAATCAATCATTAATCGCGCTAAGCAACGCGGAGTGGAACTTCACTTACCAACGGATGTAGTGGTGGCTCCTAAATTTGCCGATGAGAATCCAACCACGGTCGCCGCGGATTCCATCCCCGCCGATCAAATGGGTCTAGATATCGGCCCAGAAAGCGCCGCTGACTTTGCGGCTGCGATTTCCAAGTGCAGAACTGTATTTTGGAATGGACCGATGGGAGTATTTGAGTTTGAGAATTTTGCAGCCGGGACTCGAGTTGTTGCAGAATCGCTGACCAAGGTAAAGGGATTATCAGTCGTAGGTGGAGGCGACTCCGCTGCTGCGGTACGCGCTCTTGGTTTTGCTGATAGCGATTTTGGTTACATCTCAACTGGTGGCGGAGCATCACTTGAGTATCTAGAAGGCAAGGAATTGCCTGGCCTGCAAGCCCTAGCTTGAGTATTGAGCTTGAGAACCTAGCCCCATGAGAGGATTGCAATATGAGTAGAAGGCCGCTGATGGCTGGTAATTGGAAGATGAATTTAAATCATCTAGAGGCGATCGCAGTTACCCAGAAGCTTGCATACTCCTTGGAAGATAGAGATTTTGATGCAGTAGATGTGGCGATCATTCCGCCATTTACCGATATCCGATCAGTCCAAACGCTGGTAGATGGAGATCGCCTTCGAATCTCATATGGCGCACAAGATATCTCGCCTGAAAAATCCGGCGCCTTTACCGGTGATATCTCAGGTGCGATGCTTAAGAAGCTTGATTGCTCTTATGTGATTGTTGGGCATTCTGAGAGACGAGCTATTCACAGTGAAAGTGATGAACTGGTCAATCGAAAAATTCGCGCCGTTCTCGATAACGAGATGGTTCCGATCTTTTGTATCGGAGAAGAGTTAGCGATTCGCGAGGCCGGAAGCCACGTTGAGCATGTGTTGAACCAAGTAAGGGCAGGCTTGAAAGGCTTCCATAAACCTGAACTAAAGAAGATCGTATTTGCATATGAACCAGTTTGGGCGATCGGTACCGGTAAAACTGCCACCCCAGAAGATGCCCAGGAAGTATGTGGCGCGATAAGAATTGAATTGAAGAAGATTGCCAATGAAGAGATTGCGGAGAACGCCAGGATTCTTTATGGCGGCTCAGTGAAGTCGGCCAACGTGGTTGACATCATGCGTCAAGATGATGTGGATGGGGCGCTCGTAGGTGGAGCGAGCCTGGACCCAGAAGAATTTGCGCGGATCTGTAAGTTTCATAGGGTCATCTGAGGGGTTCGATACCCTCAGGCAAGGTAATATTCGCACTTCGTCTAGATTTCAAGGTAGGAGAAATTAAGTGGCACTGGCGCTCTCAATCCTTCTTTTGACTACGAGTATTTTGATGATCGTTCTCGTACTCCTTCACAAGGGCAAAGGAAGTGGACTATCTGACCTCTTCGGCGGTGGCCTCTCCTCAACTTATGGCGGCTCCTCTGTTGTAGAGAAGAATCTAGATCGAATCACAATTGTTGTCGGCGGCTTATGGTTTGCTTCTGTGATAGCACTCGGTCTGGTATTGAAGTAATCTAAATTGAAATAAAAGAAAGATAATAAGGAGAGAAAATGGCCGGTGGAAGTGCAATTAGAGGGTCTCGTGTCGGTGCTGGGCCAATGGGCGAGGCCGAACGCGGTGAGGCCGCGCCGAGGATGCATGTGTCCTTCTGGTGCGCCCGTGGACATGAGTCCCGGCCGAGCTTCGCACTCGACGCTGCGGTGCCCGAGGAATGGGACTGCCCGCGCTGTGGCCTCCCG
>JALRKE010000005.1:6102-34998 GCA_023254845.1 Candidatus Nanopelagicaceae bacterium
ATTGGTGCCTAAATGGCCATGAAACAAAGCCATCTTTCGCAGATGATGGAACAGTTGCGATCCCAGACGAGTGGGATTGCCCGCGTTGCGGTTTCCCAGCTGGACGCGATAAAAATAATCCACCATCACCAATGAAGAATGAGCCTTATAAAACACATCTTGCCTATGTAAAAGAGCGTAGGACAGAGGCCGAGGCTAAGAAGATTTTGGAAGCGGCGCTTAAGAAACTACGCGCCGAAGAAGAAGATTAATTCTTTAGTTTCCTAGCTGAAGCGAGTAGTTCGGCTATCCCGGCTCGCTCGTTCTTTAAATGGATTCGCATCACCGGCAATTGACGGATCTTTATCGCCTCAAAGTCGCCAAGCGCTTGGGCTAAAACTAATCTTTCGAAGCCATATCCCGCCCCCGGAATAGGAATTATCATTTCGGTAGATCTGGTTATTTGTATGAATGAACCAACTAGCGGTCCGCCCTTATGGAACTGACCGGTTGAATGTAAGAACCTTGGCCCCCAACCAAAGGTTGTGGGGATTTTGAGATAACTCTCCAACAGATCCCTTAACTGGATTACATCTTGAGAAGTATTCCGATTCAAATAGGCCATGATTGAAAGGTAATTACCGCTTCCTGCGCCAGCTAAATAACTTTCTAACGAATCCAAATTCTTCTCGCTATAAATAGCTAGCGTCTCGGTCTCCAGTGCGGGGCGACCTAAATCATCACTCCAATTAGCAAGAATCTTTCCAGTACGATCCTTAGATTCAGCAACATTGGGTTGATTAAAGGGATCCACCTTTAGCAAATAGCAGAGAAGCGCGGTAACCCACTCCCAGAAGATGAATTGGGCGCCCAGGGTTCCTACCACGGCAAGCGGATCACTCTTTATAAATGTAATGGCGTTGGATTCAGCGCTTGGTTGGGAAGTTAGAACTACCGGCAATACTCCGCGCCCATCTTTACCTGTGGATTCAGCAATAAGTTGTTCAATCCAATCAGCTAAACCTGGGAGGGAAGAGTTTCTGTCATAGAACTTAGCGAATGCGAATTCCGGCCTAGCGAGTAGCGCCGCGAAAGCTACGACAACAGAGTCAGGCTCTGTAAATGTCTTGGCCGCTTCATATGCATCATCAAGTAGGACGGAGACATCAACTCCAATCAAAGCCGCCGGCGTAAGACCAAAGGCGCTTAGCGCGCTAAACCTGCCTCCTACTTTCGGATTTGCGGTGACTACTTTTAGACCATCGTCGAGCGCTGATTTATGTAGTGGGCTATCTGGATCAGTCACAATCACCATGTGATTTCTTGGATCAAGACCTGCTGATACGAGAGCATCTTGAAAGAGCGCCTTCTGGGATGCAGTCTCAATTGTGCTTCCTGACTTTGATGCAACAATTATGCAACTCTCGCTCAACTCTGAGCCCAACGCATCATTTACTTGATCAGGTTGAGTCGAATCCAGAATAACTAACGGGCGCTTATAGTGGGCTGCGATTACTTCAGGGGCGAGCGATGAACCCCCCATGCCACAGAGAATGAAATTTCTATGTCCAATCTCGCGCGACCAAGCCGAGAGCGCATCTAGAACAGGTAGTAGATCTCTAGAAGCCTCCGGAAGGTCAACCCAATCCAAACGAATAGAAGCTTCTGCTTGCGCGGCCTCACCCCAGATACTTGAATCCTTATTTGCTAGGCGCACAGTTATTGCGTTCAGTGCATCCCAATTTGAGTCGCGGTTGGTGACTCCGTAAAGCTTGATCACTCCTTCGCTCGCTCCACCACAGTAATCAAGTCAATCCAAGGCTTTACGAATTTATCAATTCCTTCGCTCTCCAATTTTTCGGCAACGGCTTCAATATCAATTCCAATGTCCGCAAGTTGTGAAAAAGTTTCTCTCGCTTCAGAGAACTGTCCAGTTATTGTGTCGCCGTTGAAATCCGAGCTTGAACGGAGTGCGGATAGCGTGGACTCAGGCATTGTGTTAACTGTCTTATCGGCTACGAGTTCTAAGACATACATGGTGGAGCTGTAATTGGGGTTTTTTACGCCAGTAGAAGCCCAGAGAGGGCGCTGGATGTTTCCGCCAGAGTTAGCAATCGCTCTCCAACGCTCACTTGATTCAACCTTCATAAAGTGTTCATAAGCAAGACGTGCATTAGCGAGTGCTGCGCGACCTCGAAGGGATTGGTACTCAGGCTCCTTAAGACGAAGGTCTATCTCAGTATCGACCCGACTGATGAAGAATGAGGCGACAGAATGTATCTCCTTTATCGATAATCCTTTAGTGAGTCGATCTTCGAGTCCGGAAATAAATGAATCCAAGACCGCTTGATAGCGCGAAACTGAGAAGATTATCGTGACATTTACACTTATGCCCTCCGCAGTCAAAGTGCGAATTGCAGGTAATCCTTCTTTTGTGGCTGGAACTTTGATCAGAACATTCGATGCACCAACATGGCTCCATAGTTCGCGGGCTTGCTTAATTGTGCCTTCGGTATCCCGCGCCAACCTTGGATCTACCTCAATGCTTACCCGGCCATCGACTCCATTGGTTCGTTCAAAGACTGGCAGAAAAAGATTACATGCCTGTCGTACATCGGAGGTGGTCAATTCAGTAATGATTCCCTCGGCGTCGAGCCCTTTGCTAAAGAGCGCAGCGACATCATCTCTGTAAAGCTCAGAATTGGCGATCGCTGAGGAGAAGATGGCTGGATTAGTGGTAACGCCAACTACAAAGTCATTCTCAATTAGCTGGGGTAAATAACTAGCCTTGCCACCTCTAACCATCCGCTCTCTAGAGAGATCATCAAGCCATACCGAAACCCCAGCGTCTGAGATTTTCGCAAGTGACATCAGCGAACTCGCTTCAAAGTAGCCTGGGCAGCTTCAACCACTCTTTCAACAGTAAAACCAAATTCACGAAATAGAGTTGTATGCGAAGCTGAGGCGCCAAAGTGCTCAATTGATATGGATTCACCGGTATCACCAATCAATTCTCGCCAGCCCTGTGCAATTCCTGCTTCAATACTTACTCGAGCCTTAACGCCCTTTGGCAAGAGCTCATCTTTATAGCTCGCAGGTTGCGCGTTAAACCATTCGAGACATGGGGCGCTTATGACTCGCGTCTTGATTCCTTTGGCCTGCAGTTCGGTTAGTGCAGCAACGGCAAGGGAAACCTCCGAACCAGTTGCGATAATAATCAACTCTGGATTCTTCTCCTCGTTGAGGGCGTAGGCACCTCTTGCAACGCCTTCAGCGCTATTGAAGCTGGCCCGATTAAATACTGGAAGGTTTTGGCGAGAAAGCAGTAGGCCAACCGGGGCTTTTCGCCTCAAAATCTCTCGCCAAGCAATGGCGACTTCATTGGCGTCGGCAGGACGTATGACATCTAGACCAGGAATTGCTCTTAAGGCGGCGATATGTTCGACTGGTTGATGTGTTGGTCCATCTTCACCTAGACCAATTGAATCGTGAGTCCAAACGTATGTAACCGGAAGATTCATTAACGCCGATAGTCGGACAGCGCCACGCATGTAATCGCTAAAGACTAAGAAAGTACCGGCAAAAGGTCGAAGTCCGCCATGTAGCGCCATTCCGTTAAGGATTGCGCCCATCGCATGCTCACGAATTCCAAAGAAGATATTTCTACCGTAAGGAGAAGCTCCGGAAAGCGATGAAGAGTTCGGAAGAAACGATCCACCGCCCTCAACCATCGTGTTATTGCTCTCTGCCAAATCTGCAGATCCGCCAAGTAATTCAGGTAGCACTTTGGCAAAGTGGTTTATCAGTTCGCCGGAAGCCTTTCTCGTTGCAACTTCTTTCTCACCTGCAAAAGTAGGTGTTCCTCGTTCCCAATCTGGCGGCAACGAACCTGATTCAAGGCGTTGCAAAAGTTGGAACCTAGCGGGATTCCCCTTCTTCCAACTTTCGAAGGCTTGATTCCATTCACTTCTAAGCGCCTCTGCGCGATTTGAAACTTTCTTTACATGCTCTTGAATTTGTGGGGGGAAGTAGAAATCCTCTTCAGGCAAACCTAGGAGAACTTTTGTGGCAGCTACTTCCTCTTTTCCGAGGGCCGAACCATGTGACTTCGCAGTGTTACGCGCATTTGGCGCGGGCCAGGCAATGATGGTCTTTAGACGGATTAGCGTTGGTCGAACTTTTTCGTCTAGCGCGCTCTGCATAGCCACTTCCAAAGCACCTCTATCTACATCGCCATCTCGCTTCGCAGCAACTTCAATTACATTCCAACCATAAGAGCGATAACGAGCGCTCACATCTTCTGTGAAGGTGTGGTGGGTATCGCCATCAATTGAAATTCGATTGTCATCGTAGATAACTTTAAGCGCTCCAAGTTCTTGAGTTCCTGCAAGAGAAGATGCCTCAGCACTTACTCCTTCTTGAAGATCGCCGTCGCTGCAAATTACCCAGATATTGTGATCAAAGATGCTCTCGCCGATCGCACTTTCAGGATCGAAGAGTCCTCGTTTGTAGCGAGCCGCCATTGCCATGCCGACCGCATTTGCAACGCCTTGGCCCAGAGGCCCTGTTGTTGTCTCCACTCCCAAGGTGTGTCCATATTCGGGATGCCCCGGAGTCAGCGATCCCCAAGTCCTAAAGGACTTTAAATCATCCAGCTCTAATCCATAACCGCTAAAGAAGAGTTGAATGTAGAGAGTTAGCGAAGAGTGGCCGCACGATAGAACGAAGCGATCGCGCGCAATCCACTTTGAATCACTCGGGTCATGCCTTAGAAATCTCTGGAAGAGCGTGTAGGCCACAGGCGCGAGCGACATTGCAGTTCCGGGATGGCCATTGCCGACTTTTTGAACCGCATCCATAGCGAGGGCTCGGGCAATCGCGACTGATTGATCATCTAGTGCGGTCCAAGCGGGGCGTTCTGGATATCTCATGGCCGGGATAGGACATTACCTTTAATGGTCAGATTCCAGACTGTTAGCCACACTAGAACTGAGCCAAGAATATGAAAGCCCACTAGCAACTCCGGCAATCCAGTGAAGTACTGGGTATAACCGATGAGCCCTTGAGCCAGGCAGATAATCAGAAAGTTTCGGGCGCCGACCCCCCAACTTGATCTCGTAATCTCCGATTCGCCGAGTCGAATAGCTATGAGCATAGCCACCGTAACTCCAATAAGAGCGATAACCAGGTCCGCGTGAATCCAAGAGATCATCCGGGGATCGAGATTGAACCGTTCTGCTAAATCATCACCGGCATGAGGACCACTTCCTGTGACGATTGTCCCGGCAAAAATCACCAGAGCTGTTAGCGCAAGAGTCATTCGGGCAAGGCGACGGGTTAGCGGCGCCAATATGATATCAGTGGGCGTTACCCCATGTGCTCGCTGGCGGAGGGAGAGCGCAGCAGCAATAAGAACGATTGATAATAGAAAATGAGCAGATACAGTCGCAGGATTCAAACCAGTTAGGACGGTGATTCCACCGAGAACACCTTGTGCCAAAATTCCCAAGATCTGTATCAGTCCAAGGATGCGAAGTTCGCTGCGTTTATTGCGCAGGATTGAAATCATTAGAAGTAGCGCGTTCAGCAGAAGTATGAAAGTCAATAATCGATTCCCAAACTCAATCCATGCGTGAAGCGGTGACTCGGGTTGATCGGGGGTGGGAGTGAAAGATCCGGGGGTGCACTCCGGCCAGGTAGAGCAGCCCAAACCGGAGCCAGTTATCCGAACCGAAGCTCCGGTAATAACAATCGCAGATTGCGTGAAAACCATTAACGATGAGAGGCGTTTCAAGGTTTTCGCGCTCTTGAGCATGGGCAGAGCCTACGGTCCGAGGCGCCTCTGGACGGCCCTCTCAATTGGCAGGGGGAGATGAATTACGCAACAATAACGTTGTGAAAACCAGCCTCGCCAACCCGGACCTGCGTACCCGCGACCAGGTGGCTCGAGCGATCCTGGAATCAGGCCCATCCACAGCAGTCGCCCTAGCCGATCGGTTAAAGATGACGCCAGCTGGAATTAGGCGCCATCTTGACTCACTGATTGAAGACGGGATTTTGGAGGAGCGTGAGCCACATTCAAGAAGTGTTCGGATGCGTGGCCGTCCTTCAAAAGTCTTTGTGATGAGCGATCTTGGCCGAGAACAGTTTGAACATTCTTACGATGATCTTGCGGTCTCGGCGCTCCGCTTTATCTCGACACAAGGCGGTGACCACCTAGTAACGGGCTTTGCAAGACAGAGAGCAGATGAGATCTCCAAGAAATCAGAAGTGGAAGTAACAACCTCGAAGGATCGCGCAAGAGCGCTTGCAAATTTTTTGACTAAAGAGGGCTACGCCGCAAGTACTCACTCCCATGGAGTTGGCGTTGAGCTCTGTCAGCACCATTGCCCGATAGCCCATGTTGCTGCCGAGTTTCCGCAACTCTGCGAAGAAGAGACAAAAGCTTTCGCCCAGATTCTAGGCACCCACGTACAGAGGCTTGCAACCATTGCCGATGGTGATGGCGTATGTACAACATTCATTCCCCAACCGAAGAAGCAGATCAAGAGTGCAATCGAGAGGAAGAAGCGCAAATGAGCCAAACTACCCATCCCGAATTAGAGGGTCTCGGCAAGTACCAATATGGCTGGGCCGATAAGGATGTAGCGGGCAGAGAGAGTAAGCGCGGTCTCAACGAAGATGTCGTTCGCGACATCTCCTCGAAGAAGAGTGAGCCGGCTTGGATGCTCGACCTCCGCCTTAAAGGGTTATCGCTCTTCGACAAGAAACCCATGCCGGCATGGGGTTCTGACCTATCCACAATTGATTTTGACAACATCAAGTACTTCGTACGCTCCACCGAAAAGCAGGCAAAGTCTTGGGAAGATCTTCCGGAAGATATTAAGAACACCTACGACAAACTCGGGATCCCAGATGCAGAGCGGCAACGCTTAGTAGCTGGAGTTGCAGCACAATACGAATCCGAAGTCGTCTATCACTCAATTCGCGAGGATCTAGAGGAGCAAGGCGTAATCTTCTTAGATACAGATACTGGCTTGAAAGAGCATGAAGAGCTTTTCAAGGAGTACTTTGGAACGGTTATTCCAGTCGGCGATAATAAATTCGCCGCTCTAAATACCGCAGTCTGGTCCGGTGGATCCTTTATCTATGTCCCGAAGGGAGTGCATGTAGAGATCCCCCTTCAGGCGTATTTCCGAATCAATACCGAGAACATGGGCCAATTCGAAAGAACGCTAATCATTGCCGATGAAGGATCATATGTGCATTATGTAGAGGGGTGTACTGCACCGATCTACTCGTCAGATTCACTTCACTCCGCAGTTGTTGAGATTATTGTGAAGAAGAACGCTCGAGTCCGGTACACCACAATCCAAAACTGGTCCAACAACGTATATAACTTGGTAACTAAGCGTGCTACTTGCGCTGAGGGCGCGACGATGGAGTGGATTGATGGAAATATCGGATCAAAAGTAACCATGAAGTACCCAGCGGTATTCATGATGGGACCACACGCTAAGGGAGAGACTCTCTCGATCGCATTCGCTGGCGAGGGTCAACATCAAGATGCTGGCGCGAAAATGGTCCATGCCGCTCCACACACATCCTCAACAATCGTCTCGAAGTCGGTCGCCCGCGGCGGTGGCAGAACTTCTTATAGAGGTCTAGTCCAAATTCAAGAGGGCGCACATCACTCAAAGAGCACCGTTAAGTGCGACGCCCTACTAGTCGACACAATCTCGAGATCCGATACCTACCCATATGTCGATGTCCGCGAAGATGATGTTTCGATGGGACATGAGGCCACGGTCTCTAAAATTAGCGACGATCAACTCTTCTATCTGATGTCACGCGGACTCTCTGAAGATGAAGCAATGGCGATGATTGTCCGTGGCTTCATCGAGCCGATCGCTCGCGAGTTACCAATGGAGTACGCCCTTGAGTTAAATCGTCTAATCGAGCTCCAGATGGAAGGTGCCGTCGGATAATGAGCGGACTACCAACAAATTACCTGACTCCAACCGGAAGAGAAGAAGCTTGGCGCTTTACTCCGCTCAAGCGATTGAGTGGATTGCATGATGCTGCGACATCAGTTCTCGATCGAATTTCAATTGAACTTGTTGGCTCGGTCCGAGCTGGTTTCAACATTGAAACTGTTGCATCCGCAGACTTGCCACCAAAGTCCACAACCGATGATGTAATCATCCAACGGGTCCGCGCTACTGCATCAAAAGTAACTCATTTGAAAATTGATAAAGAAGCGGTCGTAAATGAGCCGATATTTCTAAAGCGCTCGGCGGGGGTAGAGAAAGAGTTCTCTCGGACTGTTGTAACAGCTGGCGCCCATAGCAAAGCGACTGTGGTTGTTGAGAATGAAGGCGCGGGAACTATTGGAGAAGAGATTGAGATTCGCCTTGAAGCCGGCGCAAACCTCACCTTCATTTCCTTACAAGAGTGGAGCGAGAACGCCATTCATCTTGGTCGCCACCACGCCATTGTCGGAAGAGATGCAACCTTTAACTCGATAACAATAACTGTTGGTGGATCGCTCGTTCGATTACTTCCGACTGTTGAGTACTCAGATCAAGGTGGTAACGCAGAATTACTAGGACTCTATTTTGCAACCGATGGACAGCATCTTGAACATCGAGTGCATGTCGAGCATGGAATTCCTAATGGTAAATCACGAGTCACATACAAAGGAATCCTTGCCGGTGCGCAGGCTCGGACAGTCTGGATTGGCGATGTGTTTATCCGCGGAAATGCGGAAGGCACAGATACCTATGAATTGAACAAGAACCTTCTTCTTACAGATGGAGCTCGAGCTGATTCAGTTCCTAATCTAGAAATCGAGACTGGAGAAATCGTTGGCGCCGGACATGCAAGCACCACGGGAAGATTTGATGACGAACAGCTCTTCTATCTAATGTCACGTGGCATTCCCTTGTCTGAGGCTCGCAGGTTAGTCATCCGCGGCTTCTTCGGTGAGATTGTCGGCAAGATCGGAATCGAGAGCGTTCAAGAGCGTCTTATGAATCGTATCGACACAGAACTTGCAAGGGTCGGTGAATGATGAACACTTCGCTTAATTTCGCCGATCTAGCTTCCGGCAAGCCTACGAAAGTAACTGTTGGTGATAAGGATGTATGTGTCGTTCGAGTAAATGAAGAGGTATTCGCAGTCGCGGATATCTGTTCTCATGCCGAGGCATCGCTCTCTGAAGGCGAGGTCTCAGGAGAGAAGATTGAATGTTGGTTACACGGAGCAGAGTTTGATCTGCGAACGGGAGCCGCATTGACGCCCCCGGCTACTGAGGCGTTAGAAGTTTTTGAAGTAAAACGTGATGGAGATACCGTCACGATTTCTGAGAGTGGACGGTAGGAGCGCAAATGTCACAACTAGTAATTAAGGGACTCCAAGTAGGAGTTGAGACAGAGTCGGGTCTCACCGAGATTCTCCGTGGCGTTGATCTCACCATTAACTCTGGCGAAGTTCACGCCATAATGGGGCCAAACGGTTCTGGTAAATCAACACTTGCTTACTCAATTGCAGGCCATCCGAAGTACACCATCACTGGTGGCGCAGTCACGCTTGACGGTGTTGATGTACTCGAAATGAGCGTAGATGAGCGCGCTAAAGCTGGTCTCTTCTTAGCCATGCAATATCCAGTCGAAGTCCCAGGCGTATCGGTAGCGAACTTCTTACGTACAGCTGCAACTGCGCTACGTGGAGAAGCGCCCAAGGTGCGCACGTGGGTCGGAGAAGTTAAGGATGCGATGAGCAAGCTTGCTATGGATCCAGCTTTCTCAGAGCGGAGCGTCAATGAAGGTTTTTCTGGCGGTGAGAAAAAGCGACATGAGATTCTGCAGATGGAGCTACTAAAGCCAAAGATTGCGATTCTTGATGAGACTGATTCAGGTCTAGATGTAGATGCGCTACGCATTGTTTCCGAGGGTGTAAACCGAGTAAAGCAAGAACAGAACCTTGGAATCATGCTTATCACTCACTACACACGCATTCTTCGTTACATCAAACCGGACTTTGTTCATGTCTTTGCTGGTGGAAAGATTGTTGAAGAGGGTGGACCTGAGTTAGCAGAGCGACTTGAAGAGAAGGGATATGCGCAATACGTGAAAGCGTAAATGCGCATCTCCGTGAGTTCTTTAGATATTGCCGCAGTTAAAGCCGACTTTCCAATCTTGAAGCGGAGGATTCGCGGCAATAATCGTTTAGTCTATTTAGATAGCGGAGCGACATCACAAAAGCCAATCTCTGTTCTCGACGCAGAGCGCGACTTCTACTTGAACCATAACGCTGCCGTACATCGCGGCGCACACCAGCTCGCCGAAGAGGCGACTGAGCTCTACGAGGGCGCCCGTGAGAAGGTTGCTAGTTTTATTGGGGCAGACTCAAATGAAGTTATTTTTACAAAATCAGCCACCGAGAGCATCAATGCCATCGCTTACTCTCTAGGAAATTCAACTCTTGGCTCTAGCTTTCATATAAAGCCAGGGGATCGGATTGTTCTCTCGGAGATGGAGCATCATGCCAATCTCATACCTTGGCAAGAGCTCGCGCGTCGAACTGGAGCTGAACTTGCTTGGTTTAATGTAACCGACGAGGGGCGATTAGATCTATCAAACATTGATGAATTGATTAACTCGAGGACCAGGGTCGTAGCTCTAACGCATCAATCCAATGTCCTTGGAACAATCAATCCCTTAGGAAAAGTCACAAAGCGAGCTCATGAGGTTGGAGCGCTCTTTGTGCTCGATGCTTGCCAATCCGTTCCACATTACAAAGTTGATGTCAAATCTCTAGATGTAGATTTCGTTGCTTTCTCTGGCCACAAAATGCTTGGACCAACCGGAGTGGGAATCCTCTGGGGCAAAAAGGAATTACTCGATGCCATGCCTCCTTTTTTAACTGGTGGCTCAATGATAGAAACCGTCACGATGGAAACTGCAACCTACCTTGATGCTCCAAAGAGATTTGAGGCGGGAGTGCCGAATATGGCGCAAGCTGTTGGACTCGGAGCGGCCATTGACTACTTGAACAATGTCGGCCTTGATCGCATCCATGCTCACGAGGTTGAACTAACAAAGAAAGCTCTAGAAGGACTTCAAACTATTAATGGTCTCTCGATAATCGGACCAAAGGATTTGGAGATGCGTGGGGGAGTAGTTTCTTTTGCAGTAGATGGAATCCATCCGCATGATCTTGGACAGGTGCTGGATCAGTTTGGTATTGCTGTACGCACTGGCCATCATTGTGCCTGGCCGCTAATGAAGCGGTTCAAGACGGTCGCTACCACTCGCGCATCGTTTTATCTTTACAACGATCTTGAAGATATTGACGCCCTTGTAGATGGCGTCGAACGAGCTCAAAAGTATTTTTCGGAGCGGTAATGGAACTTGATTCGCTCTATCAAGAAGTGATTCTCGATCACTATAAGCGGCCGCTAAATAAGGCGCTGGCACCAAACCCTGATGCTCAAGTCCATCACGTTAATACAAGTTGTGGCGATGAAGTGACGCTAAATCTTCATCTAGAAGGAGACCGGATCTCAAAAGTTACATGGGAAGGCGTTGGCTGCTCTATCTCCCAGGCATCGACCTCGGTGATGACCGACTTATTGACCGGCAAGAGCAAAGAGGATGCGCTCGCATTAGTCGAAGAGTTCCAAACAATGCTTCAAAGTAAGGGGAAAGAGACTGGCAATGAAGAACATCTGCAGGACGGAGTCGCATTCGCCGGAGTATCAAAGTTTCCAGCACGGGTAAAATGTGCCCTGTTGGGTTGGATGGCATTTAAGGATGCGCTCCAGCAAGCAGTCAAGAAATAAGTAGATGGGAAAAGACGATGACAAATAAAGCAGCCGTTGCAGACATCACAGAGGCAATGAAAGATGTCATCGACCCTGAACTTGGTATCAATGTTGTAGATCTGGGTCTCATCTATGACGTGACAGTTGATGATGGAAATGTCGCAGTCCTTGACATGACTCTCACCTCGGCTGCCTGTCCACTCCAAGATGTTATTGAGGATCAAACTCGCTCAGTTCTTCAAGATTTAGTATCTGATGTGCGAATCAATTGGGTCTGGATGCCACCTTGGGGCCCAAACAAGATTACTGACGATGGACGCGAACAACTACGCGCCATCGGCTTTACCGTCTGATTTCAGATTCCGACAAATAAGCGCATAGGGTAGCCACATGTCCCAACATGCGATGTGGATGTCATTCCGCTCGCTCACTGCAGATGCCTCGGTGAAAGATCAACGATTAAAAGCTGGAACAGTAAAGCGGATCGCTTTCTACGCTGCGCCTTATAGGACGTCACTTATATTCTTCCTACTTACTGTAGTTGTTGACGCGGTATTAGTGATTACTTCACCGCTCCTACTTAAGCGGTTGATTGATGATGGCGTGATCCCGGGTGATCCAGGTTTGGTAACTCGGCTTGCCCTATTGGTGGGCTTGATTGCCATCCTTGATGCCGTCTTCTCCATGATCGGAAGATGGTTTTCGGCGCGGATTGGTGAAAATCTAATCTTTGACCTACGTACTCAAGTATTCAGCCACGTGCAACGTCAATCCATCGCCTTCTTCACGCGCACTCAAACTGGAGCGCTGATATCGCGAATCAACTCAGATGTGATTGGCGCGCAGCAAGCATTCACGACCACTTTGGCGGGTTTAGTTAGCAATATTCTTACCTTGATTCTTGTGGTGGGCGCTTTGCTAACTCTCTCTTGGAAGATAACGCTCCTTGCGCTCGTCCTTCTGCCGGTCTTTCTCTTTCCTACAAAGTGGGTGGGTCGAAAGCTGCAAGGCTTGACGAGAGAATCCTTTAATCTAAATGCCGAGATGTCGGCGACAATGACAGAGCGCTTCAATGTATCTGGTGCCTTGTTGGTCTCCCTTTATGGGGATCAATCCCATGAGCGAAACTACTTCTCGACTCGAGCCCGAAAAGTGGCGAATATTGGGGTATCAATCGCGCTACTACAGCGGATGTTCTTCATCGCTTTGACTTCGATTGCCTCTATTGCAACTGCTTTTGCATATGGAGTTGGCGGACACTTAGCGATAAATAAGGAAATCACCCTGGGAACCCTGTTAGCCATAACTACTCTGCTAGTTCGTCTCTATGGACCGCTAACCGCTCTCTCCAATGTCCGGGTTGATGTCATGACGGCGCTAGTTTCCTTCGAGCGAGTATTTGAGGTTCTTGATCTCGTCCCAATGGTGCGTGATAAAGAGAACGCGCGCGATGTGAAATCTGGTCCGTTGAGCGTTGAGTTTGAAAGAGTGCGCTTCGCCTATCCGAAGGCTGATGAAATATCGCTCGCTTCACTGGAGTCAGTTGCTAAACCGGAGTTGATTGAGAGCGGTGAAATCCTAAAAGAGATTAGCTTTATGGCTCCTGCTGGTTCATTGACGGCGCTGGTCGGTCCATCGGGTGCTGGAAAGACAACTATTAGCTCGCTACTTCCAAGGCTCTATGACGTAACTTCTGGAGCAATAAGAGTTGGCGGCGATGACATTCGGGAACTAAGAGTTGACTCACTTCGAAATTCCATTGGCGTAGTAACCCAAGATGCCCACATGTTCCACGATTCCATTGCGGCGAACTTGCGTTATGCAAGGGCCGATGCCTCAGAAATTGAAATGGAGGGCGCATGTCGCTCCGCCCAGATCTGGGAGATGATTCAGTCGCTACCGAATGGCTTGGATACAGTTGTCGGAGAGCGCGGCCACAGATTATCCGGAGGGGAAAAGCAACGACTTGCTATCGCCCGTTTACTTCTCAAGGCGCCACGAATTGTCATATTGGATGAAGCAACTGCGCATCTTGATTCAGAGAATGAAGCGTTAGTTCAAGAAGCTCTTGCCACCGCTCTTAAGGATCGCACCAGCATCGTGATAGCCCACCGGTTGTCGACGGTACGAAGAGCGGATCAGATTCTTGTAATCGAGTCAGGAGAGATAAGAGAGCGTGGCCGCCACGATGAGCTCCTAGCGCTCAATGGACTCTATGCTGATTTGTATGCTCGCCAAAGTTTCTCGGTTTGAGCCTTCCGCTCTTCGCGAATCACTAGATAAAGTCCAAAGAGAACTAATCCAGCGAATAGCACCCACTGAACAGAGTAGGCAAGGTGTGGGCCATCGCTTAGTTCAGGAAGGGATGCTGGAACATCCGGGGTAAAAGTGGCCTTCTCTGAGTTGATGAGGTCGAAGTAGAAGGGTTCGGTAGATATTTCTTTCTCATTATTCCAACGAGCTAATTGCGATTCGCCATCGTTTCCAGGCACGGCGAATACCGTTCCGGAAATTTGCGATTCGATATTCTCTACTCTTACGCGCCCTTCAATTGAAGTCGGCTCGTTAGAAACCTCTTTAGTCTCCGGAGGGGTAAGGGCATCTTTGCCGGCAACAACCCAACCTCGATCCACCCAATAGTTCTTACCCGCAGAGCTTTGAAAGAGAGTAACTACTCCGAATCCGTATTTGCCCTCGTGGTATCTATTTCGGACCAATATTTCACTCTCGGGGACAAAGCGGCCATCTATCTTGATTGAGCGCCAAGCAACTTCATTTATATTCAATCCAGTTAGATCGGATTCTGTTATTGGAGCCTTGGCGATATTTGCTCGGATTAATTCATTTTTGGCGTGACGCACCTCGTGGCGATCAAATTGCCATCTAGCTCCCTGAATACATAGAGCTACAAGGATTACTGCAAGGAGAGATGCTCCAACTATCCGTTTCATCTACCAATCTCACGATTACGAGAACGAAGCAATTTTGCTTCTCCTCTAATCGTCTCACGGCCGGCGTTTGCAACAATAACTGAGATGTAGGGAAGGGTTACTGCGCCGACCAAGAAGAACCAGCGATATGGGCTAGGAGTGAAAACTGCGAGTAGGAAGCAGAGCGTACGAATCATCATCGACCAGAAATACTTTCGCTGACGACCAGGAATATCATCTGAAAGCGATGATTGAGCCTCAGTAATGTTGTGAAACTCTTCATCGCCACGCTTCTTCATGCGCTAACGCTAGATGCCAGGCCCCCTTACCGCACCCCGATTTGGCCCACCAAGGTCCACCGGGTAGCCTTGCGCTAAGCAATTGGGCCCAATCAGGTCTAGTCGCCAAGATGAAGTGGAGCTAGCCGCTCCCACCTACCTCGCTTTTTTTAGCGGGCTGGTCAAGGTTTACGGGGGTCATCGTCCGTATGCGTTGGCCTGATTACATGGTTGCGGCCTCCTCACACCAAATCTTGAACTTATTCGATCATTAACTCGAATACTTGAAAGGAAGAGTTATCAGCACCACAGAACCAAGAATCAACGATCGTATCCGCGTTCCAGAAGTTCGATTGATTGGCGCAGGCGGCGAGCAGGTTGGAGTAGTTGCTATCGATGTAGCGCTACGACTAGCCGACGAGGCTGGTTTCGATCTCGTAGAGATCGCACCAGATGCACAGCCACCAGTCTGCAAAATCATGGATTTTGGTAAGTACAAGTACGAGATCGCCCAGAAAGCACGGGAAGCTCGCCAGAACCAGACCCACATTGTGGTGAAGGAAATCCGGATGGGCTTAAAGATCGAGAACCATGATTACGAGACGAAGAAGAATCACATCGAGAAGTTCCTTCTCGGTGGGGACAAGGTGAAGGTGACTGTTCAATTCAAGGGGCGCGAACAAACTCGCCCGGAAATTGGATTTCGGTTACTGCAGCGTCTTGCTGAAGATGTTGCCGGAACTGGATTTGTCGAATTCGCACCAAAGCGAGAGGGACGAAGCATGACGATGGTGCTTGGTCCACTTAAGAAGAAGAGCGATGCATTAGCTGAAGCGAAGCGTCGCGCAGCTGCAGTAAAGAACGAGCAGAAGTAAAGGAGCTACATATGCCAAAGATGAAGACTCATAGTGGTGCGAAGAAGACATTCCGCGTCACCGGATCCGGAAAGGTTATGCATGAGCGCGCCGGAAAGCGCCATCTGCTCGAGCGTAAGTCATCAAGATTGACTCGCCGCCTCTCGAAGGATGCAACTGCAAATGACCGCAATACGTTCTCAGCCAAGCGTCTGCTTGGAATGAAGTAAGGGGAGTGCTATGGCTAGAGTAAAACGTGGAGTTCATGCGGCAAAGAAGCGCCGTACAGTATTAGAGCGCGCCAGCGGATATCGCGGACAGCGTTCCCGCCTCTTCACAAAGGCAAAAGAGCAGGTCACGCACTCGATGATCTATGCCTTCAATGACCGCAAAGATAAGAAAGGTGACTTCCGCCAGCTTTGGATCACCCGTATCAATGCGGCTGCTCGTGAAAACGGCATCACCTACAACCGTTTTATCCAAGGGCTTAAGGCTGCAGGAATTGAAGTAGATCGTCGCGTCCTCTCGGATTTGGCTACAAATGATCCAAAGGCCTTCGCTAATTTGGTAGAAGTTGCTAAGAAGAATGTGAAAGTCTCTTAACAGAGCTATAGGTAAATGATTACGAGCCTTCAATCGCCTCATGTTGAGGCGGTGAAGGCTCTTTTAGGTTCTAGGGGAGTAAAGGAACGGCACGATCGCGGTCAGTACGTAATCGAAAGTGTGCAAAACATCAAAGCCGCTCTCGCATCGAATGAGACAGAGATTGAAAGTATCTTCTACACCCAAGAGGGATTAGAGCGACTTGGCTCTTTCTATCATTCCAATCTCATTGAAGTCTCCCCACAAGTCATGAAAGCGATGACAGATACTGTCTCACCGCAAGGCGTTTTAGCTATCGCAAAGTTGAAGCGAAGAGCGCTATCAGAATTACAGGGATTGAAGACTGGAAAGTTTGCTTATTTTTGGCAGATTCAAGACCCTGGTAACGCCGGAACCATAATCCGAACTGCCGATGCTTTCGGTTTTGATGCGGTCATATTCTCCGATAGCTCTGTTGATGTATATAGTCCCAAAGTCATCCGCTCAACAGCGGGATCTTTCTGGCAGACCAGGGTGTTAGATGAAGTTTCGGTAGATGAAATCAAAGAATTTGCCAAGAAAACTGCGAGCGCTCTCTTTGCTACCAAATCGGATGGCCCACTTTCTTTGAGGGATGCAGCTAGAGAATCTGTAGGTAAGCCCTCTATCTGGATCTTCGGAAACGAAGCGCGGGGGCTGCCGGCAGAAGTCGAAGCGAGCCTTGGGGCAAAATCAGTATCAATTCCAATGGCTGGAAAGACTGAGAGCTTAAACCTTGCTACTGCCGCATCAGTTGTTATGTATGCGGTAGCAAACGCTGATAAATAGCAGCTCAATTCGAGCGTGCCTTAAGTAGAATTCCCAGGTGTCTTCTTCGCCGATATCTGTCGATCCGGCTCAAATCGAGCTGATAAAAGAGAGGGCGATCCTCGCTATTTCCGGCGCGAAGAATCTAGATGAGTTAAAAGAGATAAAGATTTCTCATGTGGGCGATCGCTCTCCGATTGCGCGAGCTAATCAATCTTTGGGCCAGGTTCCCATTGAAGAGCGAGCAGCAACTGGCAAGTTGATTGGTACCGCCAGAGCGAACATCAATCAAGCCTTTGATGATAAGGAGCGTGAACTAACCCTTGCGCGCGACACCAAGGCGTTGGTGGAGGAGCGCGTTGATGTCACCCTCCCAACTCAACGTACCCACCGCGGGGCGCTTCATCCATTAACCTCACTTAGGTACGAGATCGAGGACCTATTTGTAGGGCTGGGCTACCAAGTTGCAGAAGGTCCAGAACTTGAATCTGGTTGGTTGAATTTCGATGCTTTAAATATTCCAGAAGATCATCCAGCGCGCACGATGCAAGACACATTCTTCATCGAGCCGATTGATTCGGGTTTAGTGCTGCGGACCCACACTTCTCCCGTTCAAATTCGCACCATGCTTGAAAATGAGCCGCCGATTTACGTTATCTGTCCTGGTCGCACATATCGCTCTGATGAATTGGATGCGACGCATACCCCCGTCTTCAATCAAGTCGAAGGTTTAGTCGTAGATAAAGGCATCACGATGGCTGACTTGAAAGGAACTTTAGATTTATTTGCAGCGCGCATCTTTGGCCCTGATGTGACTACTCGAATTCGACCATCTTTCTTTCCTTTCACTGAACCAAGTGCAGAAGTTGATTTCTTCTATAACGGGCGGTGGATCGAATGGGGTGGATGCGGGATGGTGAACCCTAAGGTCCTTGAGGCATGCGGCATCGATACTTCTCTGTATACCGGGTTTGCATTTGGTATGGGCCTGGAGCGAACTTTGATGGTTCGAAATGGCATCACCGATATGCACGACATCGTCGAAGGTGATCTGCGTTTCTCGCGCCAATTTGGAGTTGGAAGTCGATGAAACTTCCTGTCTCTTGGCTTGCTGAGTTCATTACCTTCCCTAAGAACTTTGACCCAGCGAAGAACGTTGAGAAACTCGTAGCGGCATTTGTAAAAGTAGGTTTTGAGGTTGAAAATGTGGTGAATCCGGCTTCTGGAATCAAAGGACCGCTCAAAGTTGGAACAGTCTTAGAGATCGAGGAGCTATCCGGACATAAGAAGCCAATCCGCTATGTGGCACTTGATCTTGGTGAGAAGTCCAAACGCTATGTGATTTGTGGAGCTACGAATTTTGTGGTCGGAGATCAAGTTGTTGTCGCAGTACCTGGAGCTGTTTTGCCTGGGAATTTTGCAATATCCGCGCGCGAGACATATGGAAAATTGAGCAATGGCATGATCTGTTCTGCTCGCGAGTTAGGTCTTGGTGAGGACCATAGCGGCATCATCGTTCTAAGCGAGAGATTTAAGAACGGAAGCGATGCGCTGAAGGCGCTCGGGGCCGATGACCCGATTATCGATATTGCTGTAAACCCGGATCGTGGTTATGCCATGTCGGTAAGGGGAGCGGCGCGGGAATTAGCAATGTCACTTGGATTTCAATTTAAGGATATTGAGAGTAAAGCTTTACTAAATAAGTTAGCTAAAGCGAAGAAGAGTGGAAAAGTGACTCAGGTAGAGATTCTTGATAAGAGCGGCGCTGATTTGATTTTCCTCCGCTCCCTAAGTGGTCTTGATCCAAGCGCAAAGACACCTGCTTGGATGGCTCGCCGCCTGACCCAGGCGGGAATGCGACCTATTTCGCTCGCTGTTGATGTGACTAACTATGTGATGTTGGAACTCGGACAACCACTTCATGCATTCGACGCCGAAAAAATTAATGGAAGGCTTCGAGTACAACGCGCCAACTCTTTCAAATCAATTACAACTTTAGATAATCAGGTAAGAAAATTAATTAAAGATGATCTCTTAATTGCTGATGAAAAGCGACCGCTAGCGCTAGCCGGCACTATGGGAGGTCTTGATAGCGAAGTTGGAGTTGAAACGACGAAAATTGCTCTCGAGGCTGCTCACTTCAATCCCGTAGCCGTTGCAAGAAATTCACGTCGCCATATCCTTTCATCGGAGGCCTCACGAAGATTCGAACGTGGAGTAGATCCGCTACTCGCCGAGATTGCCTCCGCGCGAGCCGCATTGCTTTTGATTGAGCATGGCGGTGCGAGATACCACGGCAGCGCTTCTAAAGGAGCGTTACCAAAGGCAAAGTTCACCGCTATTTCACCTTCGGAAATCTCAGAATTGATTGGAACTGAATACTCCAGCGCCGAAGTTGCGAAAGCCCTCGTCGCTGTTGGATGTAAGGTCTCTAAATCCGGAAAGAAGTGGCGGATCACCTCACCGAGTTGGCGGAGCGATCTAAACCATCTATCTGATTTTGCCGAAGAGGTTGCACGTTTTTATGGTTACGAGCGAATTCCTTCTCGAGTACCAACTCCTAAGATTCCTAAGTCAGGAAAGACCGGGCTCTCGCCGCTACAGCAACGGAGACGTTTCCTCTCTCTAGCGCTAGCTAATAGAGGCTTTACCGAAGTCCACAACTACCCCTTTGTAAATCAATCTCAGATGGACTTGTTTGGATTTACTGGCGAGCGGGCAAAAACCTTCAAGATAGCTAATCCAATCTCCGACCAGAACCCGCTCTTGCGCACCCACCTTTCTATCGGTCTACTTGAAACCGCTGCTCGTAATCTTGCCCGAGGCGCAAAATCTGTAGCGTTATTTGAAAGCGGCTTAATTTTCCGAGATATCAAAAAATTAGAGAACTCAACTGGAATCTCAACGGCTAAGCGCCCGAGCGCAGCTCAGATCAAGAAGATCTATGAGAGCGTTCCCTTCCAATCACTTCATATCGGCGGTGTTGTAGCTGGCGAGATTGAATTGTCAGGATGGTGGGGGAAAGGTCGGACCGCTTCTTGGGAAGATGCCGTCTCTATCACTAGTCAATTGCTCCGGGAGATAACCAGTGATTTTTCAGTTAAGAATGTTGACTTAGCTCCATGGCACCCAGGTCGATGCGCTGAGTTCGTTGTGGCGGGAAAGCCAGTTGCTCACGCAGGAGAGATTCATCCCAGAATCTGCGCGGCGCTTGGATTACCGGAGCGGACCATTTTCTTCGCCTTGCTTGTCGATGCAATCCCAGTCCAAGGTGCTATCCAAGCCAAACCAGTAATTGCTATGCCAGCAGCAATACAAGATGTCTCGTTCTATCTCTCCTCGCAGGTTTCCGCCGCAGAAATCACCGCAGCGCTGCGTGAGGGTGCCGGCGAACTTCTAGAGAGTGTGGAGTTATTCGACCGCTTCCAAAGGGAGGGAGAGAACCAGATTTCTCTAGCTTTCACATTGACCTTCCGTGCTCCCGATCGAACGCTCACCGGCGAGGAAGTTGCAAAGTTGCGAGAGCAGGCCACAGGCTCAGTCGTTGAGCGGTTCAAAGCCACGCTAAGGAGCTGACGCATAAGTATGCATTGAATTGCATAATTATGCATTAATGGGTATCCTCGCTCGATGCGCGTAGGTATTGTTGGAGCAAGTGGCTATGCCGGGGGAGAATTACTTCGGCTACTGGCAAACCACGGAAAATTCGATCCGGCTTACATTGCTGCAGGTTCTAGCGCTGGCGAGGAAATTTCCGCAATCCATTCCCATCTCAGCTCATACTTCGGTAGGAAGTTTGAGAAGACCTCATCGAAGGAGCTAAATTCCTGCGACTTGGTTTTCATGGCGCTGCCGCATGGGGAGTCTGCTTCGCTTGTAAGTGAGTTAAGAAGTGATTTGAAAATCGTAGATTTGGGCGCTGACTTCAGATTGAGCGATCCGACGCAATGGGAGAAATATTACGGGGGAGCGCATGCAGGAACTTGGACTTATGGCCTTCCAGAACTGCCTGGACAACGCGAAAAAATTGCTCAAAGCACAAGAGTCGCTAATCCAGGCTGTTACGCCACAGCTATAACTCTCGCCATCGCCCCAGCGATTACAAAGGAAGCCATCGACTCAAGCGACATTGTGGTTGTTGCAGCAAGCGGCACTACTGGAGCGGGTCGGACGAATAAGGTAAACCTAAGCGCTAGCGAGGTAATGAATTCGCTTACTTCTTATAAATTTGGCGGAGTTCATCAACATACTCCCGAAATTGAAGAAGCCCTTGGTAAGGCATCTGGAAAAGAGGTGCGGATTTCATTTACGCCAATTCTTGCCCCGATGCCACGAGGAATCTTGGCTACGGTCTCGGCAAAGACCTCACTAGATGAGAGTTCCATTCGGGAGATCTATCAGAAAAATTACGCCGATGAAAAGTTTGTAACGCTTCTTCCAAAAGGCCAACTTCCAGAAACCTCGTCTCTCATCGGCTCAAATGGAATTCAGCTACAGCTCGCCGTGGATACCCACACTTCGAGATTGGTCGTTTCGGCAGCGCTAGATAATCTAGGAAAAGGTGCGGCGGGCCAGGCGGTACAGAATGCAAATCTAATTGCCGGTTTTGATGAGAGCTTGGGCCTTAGTTCAATGGGAGTGGGCCAATGACCGCATTCCCAAAGGGTTTTCGAGGAGCCGGCATCGCAGCAGGACTAAAGAGCTCTGGGGCGAAAGATCTGGCCCTCATTGTCAATGATGGACCAGAGAGGGTTGGCACTGCAGTCTTCACCACAAATCAGATCGTGGCCGCACCAGTAACTTGGACATCGCAAGTTGTAAGAGATAACGAGGTATCTGCGGTTCTTCTAAATAGTGGGGGCGCAAATGCCTGTACCGGCCCAGAGGGTTTTGCAGATACACATAAGAGCGCTGAAGAAGTAGCGGCAAAACTACAACTATCCGCCGGGGATGTGGCAATCTGTTCTACGGGCTTGATTGGGGTTCGCCTTCCAATGGCGAATCTTCTATCTGGAATTGATTCGGCAGTGAAGAGTTTGAATACCAGTTCGTTGCCGGATGCTGCGGCAGCAATTATGACCACTGACTCGGTAGCAAAAATCGCGCACCTATCTCGGGGTGGCTTCGAGGTTGCTGGAATTGCCAAGGGGGCCGGAATGCTAGCTCCCGCTCTGGCCACCATGCTCTCAGTTGTCATGACGGATGCAAAGGTAGATAAACGATTAGCGGAGCAACTTTTCGCCGAAGTTTGTGAAGCAACCTTTAATCGAATTGACTCAGATGGATGTACATCGACTAATGACACAGTTCTCTTCATGGCCTCGGGTGCGTCCGGAGTGGAACCTTCCCGCGAGGAGTTAAGGAGCGCGCTCTTTGAGATATGCGAGAGCCTTGCTTATCAATTGATCTCTGACGCGGAAGGTCATTCGAAAGTTGTGGCAATCAAGGTAGTAAATGCCAAGAGTGAGCGCGATGCTGTCGAGATAGGGAGAGCATGCGCGCGTAATAATCTCTTGAAGTGCGCCTTACATGGCGAGGATCCAAATTGGGGCAGGATCCTTGCGGCCATTGGCACGACTAAAGCAGTCTTAGATCCTGCCAATATAGATGTCACTTTAAATGGAGTCATGGTCTGTCGGAGTAGCTCTCCCGGGGACTCTCGCGAACTTGTAAATATGAAAGCAGAACGGATCGACATTCTGATTGACCTACATTTAGGAAGCGCTTCGGCAACTATCTACACGAACGATTTAACAGCTGAGTATGTGCATGAGAATTCGGCGTATTCAACATGATAGTCATCAAATTCGGCGGCCATGCTATGAATAGCGACCCAACCTGGATGGATGAGATTGCAAAGCGTTGGAGCGCAGGTGAACAATTTGTGATTGTTCATGGTGGCGGACCACAAATCGATCAACAGCTCAAAGTTGAGGGAGTTGAATCGGAATTCAAAGATGGCTTCCGAATTACTACGCCCGCAGTAATGAAGGTGGTAGAGGCAGTACTTACTGGGTCGGTTCTACGCTCTGTAGTTCGCTCCTTACAGCGAGTTGGATTGCCAGCCGTTGGAATTACAGGAAGTGATGCTGGATTACTCAGCGTCAGATTGAAGAGCGAAGGGGCTCTGGGACTTGTCGGCGAAGTAGATTCCGTAAATCCAAATATTCTAAGAACGCTCTTGGATGCCGGGTTCTTGCCGGTTGTTGCGCCGGTTTCAAATGCTGCCGATGGAAGGGCTCTCAATGTAAATGCCGATCTTGCGGCCGGTGCAATCGCCGGCGCTTTGCGCGCCCAAGAAATCCTCTTCATGACAGATGTGCCAGGAATTTATAGAAATTGGCCGGACCAGAACTCTTTAATGAATGAAGTCTCTGCGAAGGAACTTGGTTCGATCACATTTGAGGGTGGAATGGTTCCCAAAGTTGCGGCTGTGATTAATGCGATCACTTCTGGATCGGGGTCAGCTCGAGTTATCGATGGGAAATCACTCGTTGCCTTTAAGGATGCGTTATCTGGAAAGGGAGGAACATGGGTAAGAGCCTAAAAAAGCCAACAAGGTCGCAAGCCGAACGTTGGAACTCCTCAATCCAATCTACATATGGAACTCCAAGCATCTCGCTCGTAAGAGGTAAAGGTATTGAAGTCTGGGATGTTGATGGAAAGAAGTATTTGGATCTCTTGGGGGGAATTGCTACTAATCTCCTTGGCCACAACCATCCAAAAGTAAGCGCAGCGATAGCAAAACAGGCAAGAGAATTAAGCCACGTTTCCAATTTTTATAGCCATCCCCAGGTACTGGACCTCGCTGAGCGTTTAGTGAAGATGTCAGGAGATTCGAGCGCTCGCGTCTTTTTCTGTAATTCAGGGGCGGAAGCTAATGAAGCGGCGCTTAAGCTCTCGAGATTGACGGGGCGAAAGCGAGTTGTAGCAGCGCTCGGTGCATTTCATGGTCGCACGATGGGCGCTCTATCTCTCACCGGGCAACCAAGTAAACGTGATCCATTTAAGCCACTCATATCTAAAGTCGTTCACGTCCCATACGGAGATGTAAGAGCTCTTCATAGAAAAGTAAATGGTCGAACCGCAATGCTAATTATTGAACCAATTATGGGCGAAGCTGGCGTCATACTTCCGCCACCAGGCTATTTGAAGGCGGCTCGCGAAATCTGCGATAAGACTGGCGCACTTTTGGTTATTGATTGCATTCAGACTGGCATGGGTAGAACTGGAAACTGGTTCGGTTTCGAACACGAAGGGATAGCGCCCGATGTCATAACGTTAGCGAAGGGATTAGGTGGCGGTCTGCCACTTGGCGCAATGATCGCGATTGGCCCTAGCGCCCAACTCTTCACAGCGGGAAGTCATGGCACAACTTTTGGTGGAAACCCAATTGCTTGCGCAGCTGCAAATGTCGTGATCTCAGAGATAGAAAAATCCAGCTATCTATCGCTCAACGCCACAAAGGGCGCTCTACTTCGCAATTTAATCTCCCCGATCGATGGCGTAATTGGATGTCGAGGAAGAGGTCTACTTATTGGCATTCAAGTTAGGGGAGGTAAAGCCAAAGAAATAACTAACAAGTTGGCAACTGCCGGGTATCTTGTTAATGCAACTAGTGAAGATGTCATCCGCATTGCTCCCGCGTTTATCATCACAGAACGGCAGATCATTAAGTTTGCTGGGGCCTTCGCCGAAGTTTGTGAGGAGGTTTACGATGGCTAAGAAATCTGCGCTATCAACTAATGCTCGCCGAGCGCTGGTTATCTCTTATGTGAATCAGGGCCTCGTGCACTCCCAAAATGATCTAGTCGAGCTTTTAGGGGATGAGGGAATTGATGTCACCCAGGCAACGGCTAGCCGCGACCTAGAGGAGATAGGCGCAGTCAGGGGACGGGATCAGAGTGGAGTTCTTCGATATCAATTTCTCATTGAGAGTAATGAGAACAGATCTCGGTTCTCCAAAGCTTCTGATGAACTTGTCCTAAGCATCGTTGCGAGTGGGAATTTGGTGGTCTTAAAAACGCCAGCGGGGGGAGCGCAACTTCTGGCTAGCACTCTCGATCGCGCCGCAAGTAGTGGGGTCCTTGGAAATATCATTGGAACGATTGCCGGAGATGACACAGTCCTAGTCGTCTCTAAGTCGCCAACAGGTGGCAAGCAACTTGAACGTCAATTAGGTCAATTCTTGCGAGGAAAGGCGACGAAGTAATGGCTCTATGGGGTGGCAGGTTTGAATCCAAAACTGATGACGCGGTCTTCGCTCTATCAAGAAGTGTCCATTTTGATTGGCGACTTGCGCCTTATGATCTAGCAAGTTCACTCGCGCATGTAAAAGCACTTAAAGAGAATAAGTTGATTGATGTAAAGACCGCAACGAAATTGACTAAGGCGCTAAAAGATCTAATGAATGAAGTAAGGAATGGGAAGTTTCTTCCAAAGGCTGAAGATGAAGATGTCCACTCAGCCCTGGAGCGAGGACTTAAAGAGAATCTAGGAGAGCTCGGTGGGGCGATAAGAGCTGGGCGCTCCCGAAATGATCAAGTTGCAACTGACTTCAAGCTCTTTCTACTGGACAACATGCTCGGTCTCGCATCCAAACTCTGCGAACTCAATGAGGCTCTGGCTGAGAAATCAAGAGAGTACGTGGATGCAGTCGCGCCTGGTTTCACTCATATGCAACACGCACAGCCAATTTCATTTGGCCACGAACTAGCAAAACATTCTGCTGCGCTAAATCGCGACCTGGAGAGAATTAAGGATTGGTATGAGCGCACAAATCTCTCACCTCTTGGCGCTGGAGCGCTTGCTGGAAGTTCGCTCTTGGTTAGCCCCGGCAAGAGCGCACGCGAACTAGGTTTTTCCGGTATCGCCGGTAACAGCATCGATGCGGTCTCTGATCGCGATTTTGCAGCCGAAGCGCTCTTCATAATGGCGTTAATTGGAGTTCATTTGTCGCGAATTGGCGAGGAGTGGACCATCTGGTGCACTAGCGAATTTGGCTGGGCGAAGCTCGATGATGCCTATGCGACCGGTTCTTCAATAATGCCCCAGAAGAAGAATCCAGATGTCGCGGAATTGGCTCGCGGAAAAGCGGGGCCGTTGATTGGAAATCTAACTGGCTTACTGACCACAATGAAAGGTCTGCCATTCGCTTACAACAGGGATCTTCAAGAGGATAAAGAATTGGTCTTCGCATCAATTGATCAGCTACTTCTATTACTCCCGCCACTTACAGGAATGGTTGCCTCAACTAAATTTGATATAGCCAAAATGGCAGCTAGCGCTCCGGAAGGTTTTTCACTCGCCACCGAGATTGCTGATTATCTTGTGCGGAAGGGAATCCCATTCTCCCAAGCTCATGAAGCGGCCGGGAAATGCGTCCGTCTATGCGAGTCTGCAGGAAAACAACTGCACCAACTTAGCGAGCGAGAGCTACTAAGCGCTCATCCAAAACTCGATGGGGGAGTCAAGAGATTCTTAGATGCTAAAGGAGCGGTGACATCTCGCACCAGTCCGAGTGGAACGGCGCCGAAGTCGGTATTGAAACAACTAACGGCGGTGAAGAACTCAATTCGACGCGATAGAAAATGGATATCCAACGAGTCGAAACGTTTTTCCGGCATGATGTCCCAATGACGAGTTCTCTGCTCGATGATCTCCAGTGGCGTAAATCAATTGCGCAGACAACTGATCGGAAAGAACTAGAGACTTTCCTCAACGGAGGAAGCCGTTCCCTTTATCTCGGTTTTGATCCAACTGCTCCGAGCCTTCATCTTGGAAACTTGGCAGTCCTCACTGTGCTCCGTAGATTCCAACTCGCTGGCCATAAGCCAATCGCGCTAGTGGGAGGTGCGACCGGTTTAGTAGGAGACCCGAGCGGTCGCAGTAGTGAGCGCTCCCTAAATGAGGTCGAAGTGGTCGCGGATTGGGTCGGCCGAATTCGCGCGCAATTAGAGGGGTTTCTTGATTTCACGGGAAAGAACGCGGCTGTCATGGCAAATAACCTTGATTGGACGGCGCCGGTCTCAGCCATCACATTTTTGCGGGATATTGGGAAGCATTTCTCTGTAAATCAGATGCTTGCAAAGGAGTCGGTATCTGCTCGCCTTGAATCCGGCGGAATCTCATATACCGAGTTCTCTTATCAAGTCCTCCAAGCCTTTGATTATCTAGAGTTAAATCGTCGTCATGATTGCGCTCTACAAATCGGTGGAAGCGATCAATGGGGAAACATCGTTGCCGGTGTTGACTTGATTCGACGGGTGGAAGCAAAGAGCGCACACGCTCTCACCATTCCGTTGATGACAAAGGCAGACGGAACTAAATTTGGAAAAACTGCAAGTGGTGCGATTTGGCTAGATCCTAAGATGACTTCACCATATGCCTTCTTCCAATTCTTCCTAAATTCAGATGATCGAGATGTGGAGCAACTACTACGGAGCTTTAGTTTCAAGAGCCATGAAGAGTTAGAGCAATTATTCGAGTCGCTCAGAACCAATCCTGGGGCCCGTGAAGCGCATCGGGCTCTAGCTAGAGAACTCACAACGCTAATTCACGGGGAATCCGAAACTGTGAAGGTTGAAACTGCAGCGAAGGCGCTATTTGGCCAGGGCGAACTTGCTGATTTAGATATAGACACACTCTCGGGAGCGCTTAGCGAACTGCCGCGGACAAATATTGGTAAGGGAGCGCCGATTCCAACTTGGGTGGATTTGATTGTTGCCACTGGCCTGGTCGAATCAAAATCTGCGGCGCGAAGAATCGTAAAAGAAGGTGGGGCTTACTTAAATAATGTGAAGATTGTTGGCGAAGATTTCGCGCCGACCACTGATTCTTTACTGCACGGTCGCTTCTTCGTCCTACGAAAAGGCAAACGAGACCTTGCTGCTGTGGAGGTTGGCTAGAAACAGGCTAGAAACAGGCTAAAAACAGGGCTTTGTCCGATTTGCCCCCTCGAAAATAGGGGGTTATTCTTGCCCTCTCACTACGAAATCGGACTTCAACACCAGGCCGAGTAGTCGAGCAAGAACTTCCCTTGAAGCCAAAAAACCTTGATTTACAAGGGTTTTTTCGCACTCTGCTTTATAAGCAGTCTCGCGATTTGACCTAAATGCGATCTCGGCCTAGGTTTCTCCTTCTGCCCTGTAAAAGGGGCGGAATACGTCGTGCCCTGCTAATGGCTGTAAGGCCAGGAATCGGTGCGCACCCGTACCTTGAGAACTCAACAGCGTGCTTTAGTCAATGCCAATTACCTCGATGAGGTATGGCTTTATTGCCATGCCCGTCGAATCCTTTGTAAAAATCAATTGGTCAAAGACATTAAATAACGACAGTTGTTTATGTTCTTTTGCCGGAATCAACGTCTCGTTGAATCAAAATTCAATGGAGAGTTTGATCCTGGCTCAGGACGAACGCTGGCGGCGTGCTTAACACATGCAAGTCGAACGATGAAGTTCCTTCGGGAATGGATTAGTGGCGAACGGGTGAGGAACACGTGAGAAACCTGCCTTTCATTTTGGGATAACTCCGGGAAACCGGGGCTAAAACCGAATACTCCGTCTTGGCGGCATCGCTAAGCCGGGAAAAAATTTTGATGAAAGATGGTCTCGCGGCCTATCAGCTAGTTGGTGAGGTAA
>JALRKE010000060.1 GCA_023254845.1 Candidatus Nanopelagicaceae bacterium
GATGCCTAACCATACACCGTTATCCGGTGTTGGGACCGTGCATGGTGGGCAGTTTGACTGGGGCGGTCGCCTCCTAAAGAGTAACGGAGGCGCGCGAAGGTTGGCTCAGAGCGGTCGGAAATCGCTCGTTGAGTGCAATGGCAGAAGCCAGCCTGACTGCGAGACTGACAAGTCGAGCAGAGACGAAAGTCGGCCATAGTGATCCGGTGGTCCCAAGTGGGAGGGCCATCGCTCAACGGATAAAAGGTACCTCGGGGATAACAGGCTGATCTTGCCCAAGAGTCCATATCGACGGCAAGGTTTGGCACCTCGATGTCGGCTCGTCTCATCCTGGGGCTGGAGTAGGTCCCAAGGGTTGGGCTGTTCGCCCATTAAAGAGGCACGCGAGCTGGGTTCAGAACGTCGTGAGACAGTTCGGTCCCTATCCGCTGTGCGCGCAGGAAACTTGAGGAGTGCTGTCTTTAGTACGAGAGGACCGAGACGGACGAATCTCTAGTGTGTGGGTTGTTCCGCCAGGAGCACGGCCCATTAGCTACATTCGGAAGAGATAACCGCTGAAAGCATCTAAGCGGGAAGCTCGCTTCAAGATTAGGTTTCCCATTGGTTTACCAAGTAAGGCCCCCAAGAGACTATTGGGTTGATAGGCCGGAAGTGGAAGAGGCGCAAGCCTCGGAGCTGACCGGTACTAATAGGCCGAGGATTTAACTACAAAGTTGCTACGCGTCCACTGTGTGGTTCCCGAGATACGGTCGGGAACCAGATCTCAATCGAAAGATTGTGATCAAGGTTTTGATTGAAATCTCAATAGCGTTTCGGCGGTCATAGCGAGAGGGAAACACCCGGTCCCATTCCGAACCCGGAAGTTAAGCCTCTCAGCGTCGATGGTACTGCACGGGGCACCGTGTGGGAGAGTAGAACGCCGCCGGACTTAAATTAGAAAGAGGGGTTACAGATAACTGTGGCCCCTTTTTCATTTTCCGGAGATAAATCTCGCGTTCGTAAAAAATCAGGTAGCACTTCATCAGGAAGAGATTCATCGCCGAGGTCTAGATCAGATAAATCAAAATCAGATCGACCGCGATCGAATCGTCCTTCTTTCAAGAAGGCGATGCCCGAAGATGAAGAACGTCGCCAACGAAATTTTGAAACACCATCTGTTCCGGCAGATATCACCGGAGAAGAACTTGAAAAGAAGATTGCGTATCAAATTGCATCACTCACCCCTAGTAATGCAAAGAGCGTTGCCCGACATCTTGTTGCCTTAGAGCGCTATCTCGAAACTGAGCCAGAGCGGGCCTACCTACATGGAAAAGAAATTGCGTTTCGCGCTGGCCGATTAGGTATTGTCCGAGAACGAGCTGGCGTCGCAGCGCTACGCGCTGGGCACTACAAGGAGGCGCTTAAAGAACTGCGAGCAGCAAGTCGTATCTCGGGTTCGATAGAGCTGGAGCCTTTTATTGCCCAATGCGAAGCCGCGCTGGGAAATGCAAGAAAAGCTCTGGAGATTGCTGGAGCAGTCTCGGAATCAAAGTTAAGCAAGGCGGGACGAGTCGAGATGCGCATCGCGGCTTCAAGTGCTCGTGAATCACTGGGGCAATTTGATGCAGCCGTTCTAACTCTTAAATGTAAGGAACTGAACGAGAGCGATTCTGCCTGGAGTAAAAGATTACGAAAGAGCTATTACGAAGCGTTGCTTAAAGCGGGTCGTAAAAGCGATGCCGAAGAGTTTCTGGCTCGATATCCACAACCAGACATTGAGTAGGGTTAGTAATCCAATCTTTAGTTAATCATTCCACCAATGCAAATCAATGGATTGAGTGGAGGCATGTGATGAAGATCAAAAGTGCGAGTTATAAGAATCGAGTGGAGTTGGCTGGTCGGGTTAGCGGCGAACCCTCTGAGAAAACCTTACCGAGCGGTGATGTCGTTGCAGAATTTAGATTGATAATTGATCGAGATGATCGTGAAGGCGTAGACACACTTGATGTGGCCGTATGGAAGGCGAATCTTCGCAAACGCGCACTCTCGCTTGAAGCCGAGGAGTGGATTGGCATAAAAGGAGTGCTAAGAAGGCGCTTTTGGAAAAGTAGTACCGGCATCGCAAGTCGCTGGCAGGTCGAAGCGCGCGAAATAGAGCGAATTTAGGTACCGTTTCGCCATGGCAAATGATCTTTTCTCAGCGTTACGCACATACCTCACCAAAATTAGCAGTGGAGAGAAGACCCCTCAAGAAGTGGCGGCGGCTCTAAATGCTTGGGCGCGCGAGAGCGGTGAGGCGCTTAAAGTGAAGATTGAAGAGGAAGTTAAGAAGAATGTATCCCGGATGGGGTTTGCAAAAGCAAGCGATTTGAAGCGGCTAGAACGCGAAGTTATGGAGCTTAAGTCGCTTATCAAGGGTAAAGCTACGAACGCTAAGAAAAAGCCAGTTGCTAAGAAGAAAGCTAGCGTCACAAAAGCTAAGAGCTCTAAAGCCGTTAACAAGAAGGGCAATAAATGAGTTCACAGAATAATTCGCTAGAGAGCGCTGCTCGGATAACTGAGATAAAGCGGAAAGTTAATGAGATTGGCCTATCTCCACTTGAAGAGCATGGTTCGAAATTTGAAGAAGTTAATCGAGACTTGACCGAGGCGCTCGCATCCGTTGAAGGTATTTCCAACTCCTAAAAAACATTCATACTTGAGTGTTTGGTGCTGAAGCTATTTCGAGAATTTAAGGGAAAGCATGCGAAATAGATTAGATTCCGAATTGGTTCGAAGAGGTCTTGCTCGCTCGCGCGAACACAGCCAAGATTTGATTGAACGCGGTTTGGTAAAAGTTGGCGGAATGCCTGCAACAAAATCTGCTACACGGGTTGCTACCGAAGATTCAATCACAGTAAATCATCCGGTTGATGAATTTGCCTCTCGGGGTGGAATCAAGCTAGCCGGAGCACTTGACCATTTCAGTGAAATAGAAGTTGTGGGTAAAAGATGCCTTGATGCTGGCGCCTCCACGGGTGGATTCACCGATGTCTTACTGAGAAGGGGCGCAGCAAGCGTTGTTGCTGTAGATGTCGGTTACGGACAACTCGCCTGGGATCTTCAGCAAGATCCTCGTGTTGAAGTTCGCGATCGAATGAATATTCGCCAAATGAAAATTGAAGAATTTGGCGCGCCGGCTGAGTTAGTCGTGGCTGACCTCTCATTCATCTCTTTGAAAACAGTACTCCCAGCCTTGATATCGCTAGCAACTACTCAGGCCGACTTCGTCCTAATGGTCAAACCACAGTTTGAAGTGGGTAAGGAGAGGCTTGGTTCAGGTGGCGTCGTAAGAGAGCCGCATTTGCGAGTCAGTGCGGTTTTGGAAGTGGCGGAGCGTGCTTTTGAACTAGGAATCGGATGCTTGGGAGTAACTGCCAGTATTCTCCCCGGACCTTCGGGAAATGTGGAATATTTCCTCTGGTTAAGACGCGGAGCGCCGGCTCCGATCGAAGCCGAAATCGTGGACGCAATAGCGAAGGGACCGAAGTAGATGAGTCGCAGCATCATCCTCGTCTTACATCCTTCGCGCCCTGAAGCACAGCGCCTTGCCGGCGAAGTCGTGCAGGCGCTCAATGAAGAAGAAATAAGCGTCTGGTCAGCGACTGAGGTTTCTATACCGGGAGTGGAATCGAAGAGCAACGAAGAGATTCGCGAGAGCATAAGAAAGCATGAATTGGTACTTGTATTGGGCGGCGATGGAACGATTTTGCGAGGCGCTGAAATCGCACATGGTACGGATATCCCAGTGCTCGGCATCAACTTAGGTCACGTCGGATTTCTTGCCCAGATAAAGAAACCCTCCGTCACCGAACTTGTTTCTGCGATAAAAAATCGAAGTTATAAATTTGAGAAACGAATGACTCTTTCGTACAAAGTGATACGTGGTGAGTCCACTATCGCCGACGGATGGGCCCTAAATGAAGTAACGGTAGAGCGGAATGCCGAAGCGATGATCGAACTCTTCGTTCAGATTGATCATCGCCCCCTCTCGCGTTGGGGATGCGATGGAGTCATTTGTGCAACCCCTACTGGTTCGACCGCCTACGCATTTTCTGCCGGCGGCCCCGTCGTATGGCCAGACGTTGAAGCATTAGTGCTTCTTCCATTAGCGGCGCACGCGCTTTTCTCTGACCCAATGGTTGTATCGCCTGATTCAGAGATTGCAATAGATGTTGAGAGCGATAGCGGAGTTTTATCAGCTGATGGCCTCCGTAAATTTCAACTACTTGAGGGTGACAGGATTTTGCTCACCAGTGTGAAGAGTTTCGTATCACTTGCGCACTTAGATGATGTCGCCTTCACTGATCGCCTGGTTGCGAAATTTAAGCTCCCAGTTGATGGTTGGCGAGGTGAGTGAAACGAGTCGAGAAGGAAGAACTCGACTTGAAGAAGTCTCCATCAAAGGGCTTGGAGTAATCGATAACGCGACTATCGAGTTTGCCCCTGGATTAAACGTAATAACTGGCGAAACGGGCGCCGGTAAAACTATGGTTCTTACAGCGTTATCCCTCGTTCTGGGTGGAAAGACAGATTCAGATTTGCTTCGCAAAGGTGCGGACCGATTAGTTGTAAGTGGAAGATTCGCCGCATCAAATGCTATGAACGAATCCCTAAAGAGTTTAATTGAAGATCATGAAGTTGAGCTAGATGATGGTTCGCTCCTTCTTGCCCGCACATTGAATTCGGAAGGCAAAAGTCGTGCGACTTTGTGCGGCGTTACCACTACCGCCTCTGTACTCGCTTCTTTCGCCACAGAGCTGATTGATATTCACGGACAACACGGCACTCTGCAACTCTCCAAGGCGCAGCGTCAACGCGAGCTATTGGATCGGTTCGGCGGCAAAGAGATCGAATCTGCTCTAAATTCCTATCAAAGAGCGCTTGAGAGGTATGAAGAGATCACTTCTCGAATCGATGGACTTCGTAAGTCACTAGCGGACCGAGACAGAGAGATGGGCGAACTTCAAGAACTGCTCGTGGAATTTGCCAAATTAAAGCCACTGCAAGACGAATTCCAGAGCATAGATATGGAGGTTCGAAAACTAGAGAGCGTGGAAGATATTCGAATTTCGATATCGACCGTGTTAGCAGCCATTGATAATGAAGAGAACGGTGCAAATACCACTATTGGAACGGCCCGTCGGGCGCTTCAAGCCATTCGCGATAAGGACCCAGTAATCGATAGCGCCGCTGCCCAGATAGAGAATGCTTATTTTGAAGTAACCGATGCAGCAAGTGAATTACGGGCTTTTCTCGAAAACCTTGCGGCTGATCCAGTTC
>JALRKE010000061.1 GCA_023254845.1 Candidatus Nanopelagicaceae bacterium
CGAGATCTATCCCCACGAGGAATTGGTCGAGCGGACCGGCGAGGTCCCGCAGGAGATCGCCGACGAGATCAAGCGCAAGACGAAAGAGCTCGGCTTCTACGCCTGCAATTTTCCCGAGTCGGTCGGCGGCGCGGGCCTCAATCACCTCGAATTCAGCCTCGTCGAGCGCGAGCTGGGCCGCGGCTCTATGGCGCTCACGCATTTCTTCGGCCGTCCTCAGAACATCCTGCGAAGGCGAGCAGATCGAGCGCGATCTCCGTCCCGCCGTGCGCGGCGAGCGGATGGATGCGCTGGCGATGACCGAGCCGGGGGCCGGTTCGGACGTGCGCGGCATGAAATGTTCGGCCCGCCGTGATGGCGGCGATTGGGTGGTGAACGGCACCAAGCATTTCATCTCGGGCGCCGATCATGCCGATTTCATCATAGTCTTCATCGCCACTGGCGAAGACGACACACCCAAAGGGCCCAAGAAGCGGATCACCGCTTTCCTCGTCGATCGCGGCACGCCGGGCTTTACCATCCGGCACGGATACAAATCGGTCAGCCATCGCGGCTACAAAAACATGATCCTCGAGTTCGACGATTGCCGCCTGCCCGATTCGCAGGTCTTGGGCGAGGTCGATGGCGGGTTTGATGTGATGAACACCTGGCTCTATGCCACGCGCATCACGGTTGCCGCCTTCTGTGTGGGCCGGGCGCGTCGGGTGTTCGACTATGCCCTGACCTATGCCGCCGAGCGCGAGCAATTTGGCCAGCCGATCGGCAAGTTTCAGGGTGTGAGTTTTCAGATTGCCGACATGATCACCGAGATTGATGCCGCCGACCTTCTGACCCTTGCCGCTGCGAACCGGCTTGATCAGGGCCTTCCGTCGAACCGCGAGATCGCTTCGGCCAAGCTTTATGCCTCGGAGATGCTGGCGCGGGTGACAGATGCCACGCTGCAGATCCACGGCGGTATGGGTCTGATGGACGACTATCCTATCGAACGCTTCTGGCGCGATGCCCGAGTCGAGCGGATATGGGATGGCACCAGCGAGATCCAGCGCCACATCATCAGCCGCGACCTTTTGCGGGCGCTCGGCGCGTGATCAGGCAAGGCCGAGGGGCCAGCCCCTCGGGCTCCCCGGAGTATTTCCGGCCAAAAGAAATGGCATCATGAGGATATGAATGAGCCGCGATCTTTCGAGACTACTGAGGCCCAAATCCATTGCGATCATTGGCGGCGGGGCGTGGTGCCGGTCGGTTCTGGGGCAGCTGAGGAAGGCTGAGTTTCCGGGCAAGATCTGGCTTGTGCACCCGAAGGGCGGCGAGATTGGTGGGTTGCCGGTTCATACCGCGATCGGTGACTTGCCCGAGGCGCCGGATGCCTCGTTCGTCGGGATCAACCGTGATGCGACGATTGAAGCGGTTGGTGCGCTCTCTGGCATGGGCGCGGGTGGGGCGGTTTGCTTCGCCTCCGGTTTCGCCGAAGTGGCGGATGGGCATGATCTGAATGCCCGTCTTCTCGCCGACCACTCTTAGGTAATGCGAAAGCGGGTCGGTTCCCTCTTTAGGTCCTTGGGTCTCCTCAATCTGGCCAACCACAAGTCTTTCAAAAGTCTTAGCCTGTAGTCGCACTGCTTCAGGGCCTAAATCGGCCAACAAGTCCGAAGCTTTTGAGAAGAGATAGTCGCCAGTAAGGATTGCTACGGTATTTCCCCAGCGCGAATTAGCGCTTTCTACGCTTCTTCGAAGCGTCGCTTCATCCATCACATCATCGTGATAGAGCGTTGCTACATGGGTTAGCTCGCAAACAACCGCCGCCTCGATGACTCTTTGATTCTGGCCGGTTCCAAAGTGAGATGAGATGAGCGTCAACATCGGACGGAATCGCTTTCCGCCAGCCTCTACTAGATGTCGCGAAGTCTCAACAACAAGCGGATATTCGCCCTTTATATGTTCAGAGAGAAGTGCTTCGACTTCTTTAAGGCCTTTTGATAATTCGCTCTCCAAGTCGGAGTCAATAAAATTCATTTTGAAATCAACGAACAAAAGTGGAGAGTGATGCAATCGCATCAAGAAGTGGTGTTGGAAATACGCCAAAAGCTAGCGTTGTTAGAGCCGCAATCCAAATCACAGTCGAAGTGAATTTGGAGGGGATCGTAACGGTAACAGTGTCCTCTTCTGGATCCGTGAAGAACATCATCACGATGACACGGATGTAGAAGAATGCAGCTACCGCGCTTGATAGAACTCCCACGACCACAACTCCAGTGTTACCGCTCTCGTATGCAGCGCTAAATATCGTGAACTTCCCAATGAACCCTGAAGTCAGCGGGATTCCAGCGAATGAGAGTAGGAAAAGGGCGAAGAAGGATGCGATTAGTGGTGAGCGCTTAGCAAGTCCAACCCAGCGATTTAGATCTGTCACTTCACCGGCTGAATCTCGGACCAAACTAACAAGTGCAAATGCACCGAGCGTTGTTAGCCCATAAATAGCCAGGTAGAAGAGCGATGCTTCAAGGCCACTCTTATTTAACGCCAAGATTCCGGTAAGTAAGAATCCAGCATGGGCAATCGAGGAATAAGCGAGCATCCGCTTTACATCACGCTGAGCAATAGCAATTATTGAGCCCACAATCATGGTCAATATCGCAACGGCTGTAATTAGTGGCTTCCAACTCCACTCTGCACCAGCGAGAGCTGTATAGAAGATTCGAAGGGCTGCGCCAAATGCCGCAACCTTTGTTGCTGCTGCCATAAAGGCAGTAACTGAAGTGGGTGCTCCTTGATAGACATCTGGTGTCCATGCATGGAATGGAACTGCGCCAACCTTAAATAGAAGTCCAACGCTAAGCGCTGCGATTCCAATCAAGAGGAAGACATCATTCCCAGGGCTGCCTGAGATGGAAGATGCAATTCCACTTAATTGAACGGTTCCTGCATAGCCATAAAGGAATGCGGCGCCGAAGAGGAAGAAGGCAGATGAGTATGCGCCGAGTAAGAAATATTTAAGGGCCGCCTCTTGCGAGAGTAAGCGACGACGACGTGCTAACCCAGCCATCAAATAAAGTGGCAGCGATAGAACTTCGAGTGCGACAAAGAGTGTGATGAGATCACTTGCTGCTGGGAAGAGCATCATGCCGCCAACTGCGAATAGCGTTAGTGGATAGATCTCAGTTTGCGTCTTTCCGGTCTGGATCGCGCTTTGCTCTTCTGCTGATCCTGGTAAAGCTGAAGCTTGTGCTGCAAATTGTTCAAAGTCAGCAATCAAGAAGAGGCCAAGGAGTGCGAATACAAGGATTGTTCCCTGCATGAATAAGACGGGGCCGTCGATAATTACAGAATTATTTGCTGCTGTTACCGTTTCGGTTCCACGCAAACGGATTACTTGGGCGAACGAGAGGATTACTGCGCCGATTGAGAGTGCGAGTTGTAGCGATGGACGGAGTTTTGCTGAGACAAAAGCCTCAACAAGTACTGCAAGGATGCCAGCGCCAAAGATGACGAGCAGTGGCGCAAGAGCGCTGTACTCAAGGCTAGGGCTAGTAAAACCCATTATTTATCGCCTCCTTTAACTACCGGGGCAGGATCTGTGAATCCAGCCTTAGTTAACGTTGCCTTAGCGGCTGGGTTGATTACATCTAGCGCTGGTTTTGGATAAAAACCAAGTCCGATGATCAAGGCAATTATTGGAGCAATCGCGATGATTTCGCGCTTATTCAAATCTGGAAGGTTCTCATTTCCAGGAGTGGTTGGACCATGGAGCGCTTTTTGAACTGGGATAAGAATGTAAAGCGCAGCCAGGATTATTCCGATAGTTCCAATAATCGCTGCAACGGGATAGCGGGTATAGGTACCAACAAGAACCAAGAATTCACTAACAAAGCTAGAGAGACCTGGAAGAGCAAGTGATGAGAGCCCGGCAATAAAGAAACTCCATGCCAATATCGGAGTAACTCTTTGTAGTCCGCCAAAATCTGCAATAGTCGATGAGCCTCGCCTTGAAATCATCCAACCAGCGGTCATAAATAGCGCGGCGGTAGAGAATCCATGGTTGAGCATGTAAAGAGTCGCACCTGAGTTTCCTTGGGTGGTCATCGCGAAGATTCCCATCGTGATGAAACCAAAGTGGGAGATTGAAGTGAATGCAATCAGGCTCTTTATATCTTTCTGGCCAATTGCAAGGATTGCTCCATAGATGATGCTGATAACCGCAAGAGTGATTATCAATGGAGTAAAAGTCTTCGATGCATTTGGAAATAGCTCAACGCCGTAGCGGATCATTCCAAATGTTCCAACTTTATCTAGAACTCCTAGTAAGAGAATCGATGTTCCGGGAGTCGCCGACTTCGCTGCATCGGGCAACCAAGTATGTAGTGGCCACAACGGCGCTTTGATTGCAAAGGCGATAAAGAAACCTAGGAATAGCAAGTTCTCAGTTAGTGAATCAATCTTTAGAGTTTGGAGCGCCTCGATATCGAAGGTCCGGCCAATCTGATTACTTGAGATTACATAAAGACCGATGATCGCAGCGAGCATCAAAAGCCCGCCAAATAGGCTGTATAGAAGGAATTTCACGGCCGCTGCTTGACGAGCCCCACTTCCATAACCACCAATCAAGAAGTAGACCGGTACGAGCATCGCTTCGAAGAAGATGTAGAAGAGGAAAACATCAGTAGCGGCAAATACTCCGATCATCATAGTCTCAAGAACGAGCATCAATATGTAGAAGGTCTTTACGCTAAACCGTCCGCCTTCCGATTCGTTCCAGCCCGCAAGAATCACAATAGGAACGAGAATTGTTGAAAGGAGAATCAAGATAAGTGAGATTCCATCAACACCTACCTGGAAGTTAACTCCAAGGGAGGGGATCCAGGAATACTTCTCAACTAATTGGAATCCGGGGCGATCAATCTCAAAGTTAAGGGCTGCGACAACTGTTGCCGCAAACGTGAGAACTGAAGTTAGAAGTGCTAACTTCTTGATGTTCTCTTTCTGAGAGTTTCCAAGAAGTGCAATGAGAAGAGCTCCAAGTAGCGGAAGCGCACCGATTATCGTTAGCGTCATAGGGTTACCACCCAGATCGTGCCAAGGATAACAAGCGCACCGATGAGAATTAGAAGTGC
>JALRKE010000062.1 GCA_023254845.1 Candidatus Nanopelagicaceae bacterium
CGATGACTACATCGTCGAGGCCTCCATCGGCCATATAAGAGATCTTCCACAGCGCGCTGCCGATATACCAAAGGAATATAAGAAGTTTCCTTGGTCACGCGAAGGCGTTGATATCGAAAATGAGTTTGCACCTCTCTATGTAGTCAATCCAAATAAGAAACAGAAAGTTCAAGAACTTAAGGATCTTCTTAAAGAATCAGATGAACTAATCCTCGCAACAGATGAAGATCGCGAAGGTGAAGCGATTGCTTGGCACTTAATGGAGATCTTGAGGCCAAAAGTTCCAGTTAAGCGAATGGTCTTCAACGAAATAACTAAAGATGCGATTATTAAAGCGGTCAACGAAACCCGCGATATCGACCAACGTTTAGTAGATGCTCAAGAAACTAGACGCGTTCTAGATCGACTCTTTGGTTATCGACTATCACCCGTTTTATGGAAGAAGGTGATGCCTCGCATTTCAGCAGGGCGCGTTCAATCTGTAGCCACACGCCTTATCGTTGAGCGCGAGCGGGAGCGAATAGCTTTCATAACCTCGATCTGGTGGGATTTAACAGCGCTAACTGATCAGAATTTCACTGCACGGCTAATCACCGTTGACGGTAAGCGACTGGCGACAACCAACGACTTTGATAGCAATGGTGCGCTAAAAGAGAAGAGCGCTAGCCAGATTCTCCTTCTCGATGAACCACAAGCAAGCAAGATTGCCTCTTCATTGACTGGCTCAAAACTAACCGTTAAATCAATCGAAGAATCACCTAGAACTGAGCGCCCAAAACCACCCTTTACAACTTCAACAATGCAGCAAGATGCAGGAAGTCGACTTGGTTGGGGAGCTCAACTCACTATGCGAATCGCCCAGAGTCTCTATGAAGGCGGCTACATCACCTACATGAGAACGGATTCCGTAAATCTCTCTGAGACGGCGATCAAGGCAGCTCGAAGCGCTGCGAAATCACTTTACGGTTCTGATCACATCCCAGATTCACCACGCTTTTATGAAGGTAAGACTAAGAATGCGCAAGAAGCCCACGAGGCAATTCGCCCCGCGGGAGATACTTTTAAAACCCCAGGCGAGCTAGCTCCAGAGTTAACAAGAGACCAGTTATCGCTTTACGATCTTATTTGGAAGCGTACTGTTGCTTCACAGATGGCAGATGCTAAGAAGATGCAGGCTCGAGTTGATTTTGATGTGCAGTCTACAGACGGTTGGCATTTGGTATTTAGAGCTAACGGTTCTGTGGTCGTTTTCCCAGGATTCCTTGCGGCCTACGAAGATGTTAACGATGAGAAGAGCGAAGAAGAATCAGATAAGCGCCTTCCTGCTATGCAAGAAGGTCAACAGATAAACGTATCCGAATACAAGTTTGAGTCACACGAAACTAAACCTCCTGCACGTTATACCGAACCGACGTTAGTCAAGAAGCTTGAAGAGTTAGGTATTGGACGACCCTCAACTTTTGCCTCAATCATCCAAACCATTCAAGATCGTGGTTATGTAGTTAAACGTGGCCGAGCCCTAGTTCCAACATTCCTAGCCTTCTCGGTAACGGGTCTACTAGAACAACATTTCTCAAAACTCGTTGATTATGAATTCACTGCGAGCATGGAAGAGGACTTAGACAAGATAGCCAACGGAGATGCCGAGAGAGTTCATTGGCTAACCGACTTCTTCTACGGCAAAGAGGGCCAACCAGGCCTTCAAGACCTAGCCGCTGATCTTGGCTCTATCGATGCTCAACAGATAAACACAATGAAAATGGGTGAAGATATTGAGATTCGAGTCGGTCGCTACGGCGCATACCTACAACAGGGTCAAGGCGATGAGCGAAAATTCGCCAATATTCCAGAAGGAATGGCGCCGGATGAATTAACTCTTCAAAAGGCTATTGAATTGCTTGCAGCTCCATCGGGTGAACGCGAGCTCGGAATAGATCCAATCACAAGCCTTCCAATTATCGCTAAGTCAGGTCGCTTTGGTCCATATATAACTGAAGTTCTACCTGAAGAAGAGGGTAAGAAAAAGAAGAAAGAAGTTAAGGCAAAGACCGCCTCACTCTTATCAACAATGACTTTAGATACCGTCACTCTTGACGATGCGCTAATGCTACTCTCGCTTCCAAGAATTCTTGGAGTAGATAGTGAAACTGGCGAAGAGATCACCGTTCAAAACGGAAGATATGGCCCATATCTAAAGCGTGGCACAGACTCTCGAACGCTCACATCTGAAGATCAACTTTTCACAATCACACTTGATGAGGCATCAGAAATCTACAAACAACCAAAAGTCCGCCGTCGTGGTGTAGCAAAGCCACCACTCAAAGACCTTGGCGTTGATCCGGATACTAAGAGACAGATAATCATCAAAGATGGACGCTTTGGTATGTATGTTACGGATGGCGAAACAAATGCAACGCTCCGTCGAGGAGATACAGTCGAAGCGATGACCATCGAACGCGCACAAGAGTTACTTGCAGGAAGACGCGCCTGGGAAATCGCGCAGGAAAGTGAAGGTGGCGCGACCAAACCCAGTCGTCGTAAAGGGTCTAAACGAAAAAAGGCGCCAACACTGACTGAGAAAACCATTAGCGATGCCGGAGCGAAGCGGAAATCTAAGCGCAGCGCTACCGGGAAGGCCAAAAAGAGTAAGGAATAGGCTCCTCCCATGTCCGGGGATATTCCTAATCCAGCCACTCGTTCGATTAGAGCAAGTGAGCATGTATTGCGTATCCCCGCCTTTAGAAGGCTTTGGAACGCTATGTCTTTCTCCTCATTCGGAGATTGGCTTGGACTACTGGCAACAACCGCACTCGCTCAACAACTAGCAGGTGGCGATTATGCGACTGCAAACTTCGCCATCGCGGGCGTATTCATTGCTCGACTCCTACCATCAGTAATCCTTGGCCCAATCGCGGGAGTTATCGCAGACCGTTTTGATCGTAAGAAAGTTATGGTTATTGGCGACATTCTCCGCACTGCACTCTTCATCTCAATTCCATTAGCAGGAAATTATCTCTGGCTCTACATAGCAACAGTGTTAGTTGAATGCGTGACTCTCTTCTGGAGCCCGGCAAAAGAGGCGACCGTTCCTAATTTGGTCCCAAAGAACAAACTTGAGAGCGCTAATCAAATGTCGCTCTTTGCTGCATATGGAAGTGCGCCAGTCGCGGCGATAGTTTTCTCAATTCTTTCCGTATCAGCAACAGCAGTAGGTGCAACGATTGGATTAGAGAATTACACAGCAGTTGATCTTGCTCTTTACCTAAACGCGCTAAGTTTTGCATTTAGCGCAATCACAATCTCGCAGATACAGATACCCCGAGAACATCTCAAGAAAAACGAGAGCTCGCCCTCTCTAGGGTCCTCTCTACTTGATGGAGCAAAATTCATATCAACATCAAAGATTATCCGTGGACTTATCATTGGAATGCTAGGAGCTTTTGTTGCTGCGGGAGCGGTAATTGGTCTTGCTAGAACTTTTGTTGGCGACTTAGATGCTGGTGATGCCGCTTACGGTATTCTCTTTGGAGCCGTATTCACAGGCCTCGCAGCTGGAATAGCAATCGGTCCAAAAGTCTTCGCACAATTCTCGCGTCGTCGGCTCTTTGGCGCGGCGTTAACCACTGCCGGCTTACTTCTAGTGATTCTTTCTTTGCTTCAAAACCTTGTAATCGCCCTCTTGGTAGTCCTATTTATTGGGGCTTTTTCCGGGGTTTCTTGGGTTACAGGTTTCACGATGATTGGTATGGAAGTCAGCGATGAGATGAGAGGTCGAACCTTCGCCTTCGTCCAGGCGCTGGTGCGAATCTCACTTGTAGCGGTTCTTGCGATTTCACCGCTAGTTGCTGCGGCAATCGGCGAACACACCTTCTCCTTTGGTGAGGCAGTTCTTACATATAACGGCGCGGCATTCACGATGTTGGGTGGTGGAGTAATCGCAGCTCTTGTTGGAATTCTCTCTTACCAACAGATGAAAGATCGCCCCGGAGTTTCATTCTGGTCTGACATTGCAAACGCTTTACGTGGCGAACTTGGATCAATAACTAATCCAACACCTAGTGGAGTCTTTATAGCGTTTGAAGGCGGAGAGGGCTCTGGGAAATCAACTCAAGCTAAGTTGCTCAAAGGTTGGTTTGAAGAAGAGGGACAAGTTGTAACTCTTACCCGTGAACCAGGTGGATCTACCCTGGGTAATGATTTGCGAAAGATCCTCTTAGCAAATGAAACTGGAGATATCTCACCGAGAGCCGAGGCGCTCTTGTATGCAGCTGATCGAGCACATCATGTTTATTCAGTCATTCGGCCAGCGTTAGATCGCGGCGAAGTTGTAATTACTGATCGTTATTTTGACTCTTCAATCGCCTATCAGGGCGCTGGGCGCACGCTTTCATCGAGTGAAGTAGCTCGAATAAGTAGATGGGCAACCGAATCTCTCTACCCAACTTTCACCATAATTCTCGATCAGCCTGCTGATATCGGATTACAACGCAAAGAAAATGCTGATCGATTAGAAAGTGAATCCATTGAGTTCCACAACCGAGTCCGCGAGGAGTATCTACAGCTCGCCTCCTTCGATCCAGAGCGTTACCTTGTTATAGATGCACGTAAACCAATCGAAGAGATTCATATTGAGATTGTTGCTCGTATTAGAGAGAAATTGAAGAGATGAGCGCTCCAATCTTCTCTGGTTTAGTGGGACAAGAACAAGCAATCAGCCTCCTGGAAAGTGCAGCAAATACAACAAGCCGAGGTACTGGTCAAGAGATGACGCATGCGTGGATTTTCACCGGCCCACCTGGTTCGGGACGCTCTAATATTGCAAAAGCTTTCGCTGCCGCACTTATTTGTAAGCAGAGCGGGTGCGGTGAATGCCAAGATTGCCAAACAACTTTGGCAGGGACTCATCCTGATGTCGAGCTGGTCAATGTCAATGGGCTATCGATCAAGATCGATGAGATTCGTGAGATCGTTACTAGAGCTTCGTGGGGCGCGTCGATCTCGAAATGGCGAGTTGTAGTAATTGAAGACTGCGATCGAATGACCGAAGCCGCCGCCAATGCACTCCTGAAGGCGCTTGAGGAG
>JALRKE010000063.1 GCA_023254845.1 Candidatus Nanopelagicaceae bacterium
AGCGCGAACACTTGTTGCTGTCGGTACTGATCACGAGGCCTCCATGCTCTGCACCACGCGATTAGCAACGCCACGAAGCGGTTCGATCCGTGCTGCAGATGGCGAGGTGATTTCTTGAACTGGTTTAGAGATTGGTTGGGCTGGAGTTGGAGTCGGTTGTTGCGCCGGACGTACTACTTGCTGGACAACTTGTTGGACGACTGGCTGAGGTTGCGCTGGTTGTTTTGGAAGTTGCGGTGCGGCAGCAACCGGTGCGCTTGGCGCTACTGGCGCCACAGGCACTGGTGCACTTGGCGTTGCCGGCGCAGAAGCAATTGGCGCACTAGGAACCGTGGGTGAAGCTTGTTGTTTCAAATCTCGTTTTGGAACCGGAGGAGTTCCTGGCGCAGTTGCTACGCCATTAGTTGCGGAAGTACCATTGGAAGCCGGTTTGTAACCTGCAAAGAAAGCTTTCCAATCTTCAGTAATTGAATTTGGATCACGTAGGTATTGCTCATACATCTCATCAACGAGCCACTCATTAGCTCCAAATGAGCCACCGAACTTATTTTCGGGAGTCATACCTGTCACAGAAAGTAAGCCTATCTTCGGTTCGCCACCGAGACCTACCGAGTTAGAGGTTGCCGAGAGCGGTATTGACCACAGTGAATCCAGATCAACCCAAAAATTAAGGTAATGGGGTGAGCGACGGGGCTCGAACCCGCGACATCCCGGACCACAACCGGGTGCTCTACCAGCTGAGCTACGCCCACCATGATTTTCAAGCGCGCTAAGTCTATCTCAAGTTCCCGGAGAGTATCTCTCTAGTTTTTGAAGGCTTACGAAGAGTTACGTTTCCACAATCTCTATCCAAGACCTGACTCCCGTCTTCTGACCTTGGGTATTAATCGCCAGTGCCACAATCTAGGGAAGATCAAAAAAAGCGATTCGCATTAAAGGAATCTCAGTCGAGTCGAGAGCAATTAATTTCTTCAGACGAAATTGAAGTGGGATTTGCTTTCTCTAGTGAACCATCTGCAAACTCTAAATCCGAGAAGTCACCGCTAACTAGCCCGAGAACTATAATTTCTGACGCCAACAACTATGATTCCATCAACTCCGATTCCAACAATTATGGGGAGTTGCAGCCTTTACTTGATGACCCATCAATAGAAGAGATTTGGATCAACTCTCCACAGCGAGTATTTGTCGCAAGATTCGGTAGGAGTGAATTGACTAACCTTGTGCTTACTTCTCACCAAGTTCAATCAATCATGGATCGAATCCTTCTCTGGAGCGGTCGGAGAATAGACTTGGCTCAGCCATTTGTTGATGCACGGCTGCCAGATGGCTCAAGATTGCACATTACGATTCCGGAAATAACCGCTGAACATTGGGCTATAAATATCCGAAAGCACCTCCTAAGAGGAAAGTCGCTCCATGATCTCGTCGAGTTAGATGTAATGGATGTTGAAGTGGCTTCTTATCTAATTGGCGCTGTTAAGAACCGAAAGAACTTCCTAGTTAGCGGTTCAACTCAAGCCGGAAAGACCACCCTACTCAACGCATTGGTGAGTTCAATTCCTGTAACAGAACGAGTCATTACGATTGAAGAGGTCTTTGAACTAAAACCAAAGCTGCCGGATTGCGTTGCGATGCAGACTCGAACTAGCAACCTCGATGGCAGCGGAGAGATTTCAATCAGGCGCTTAATCAAAGAAGCGCTTCGGATGCGCCCATCTAGATTGATTATCGGCGAAATTCGTGAGGCAGAGTCCCTCGATTTACTCATTGCTTTAAATTCCGGGATTCCTGGCATGGCAACACTCCATGCAAATTCAGCGAGAGAGGCGATCCGTAAGCTGCAGACGTTGCCAATGTTGGCTGGCGAGAACATAACCCAGGAGTTTCTAACTCCTACGGTTGCCCGGGCAATTGACTTAGTGGTCCATGTGGGTATGGATTCAGAGGGTAAACGAAGAATCCTCCAGGTTCTCGGTGTCTCAGAAAGATCTGAAGCCGGTCACATTGATTGTGAGGAAATCTTTACTTGGAACGGTGCAGATTACGAAGAAGGAATTGGCTACTTTGCTTAAGCACCTTTCGCATCTCACACTTTTGATTATTGATCTTCCTATGGAGAAAATTCTTTCAAATCTAGATCCAAATGGAACTTTAGATGGCGTTTTCTTGACGCCATTACTTGTTGGATTGATTGCTGCAGGAATGGCGTTGCTTGGTTGGCTTCGGATTGCAGATGAAACAATTTTCCACTTCTCTCAAAAAGAGCGATTAAATAGAAGTACAAACAAACGCAATTTTGGTAGAGCCCAAGGAAGAGATGTAAGCCCCCGCACTTCAAACTTATCTAGAAAGGAACTAGGGGGCTCGAATAACTCGGCACAATTACTCCAGATGATCTCCGCTTTAGGTAGTACATTCATTGTCACCCTGCTTTTAACTACATCTGTTCAAATTAGTCTCGCCATATCTCTCTTGTTTACCGGATTGCCATTCTTTCTCGCTAAGCGCAAGTCGGAGCGGTCCCAAGTCGAACGAGATCAAGCGTGGCCTGTCGCAATTGATGAGATAGTCGCATCCCTTCAAGCCGGACTTTCAATTACCGAATCGATTACCGCTTTGGCGCAACAAGGTCCACCTCAGCTGCAAGCGACTTTTGAGAGAGTACAAATTGGTTTAAGTAGCGGTGAAAATCTAGAGACACTTTTACAAATGGAGATGCAGATTCTCGATAGCGCAACTGCTGATCAAACGTTAAGCACACTTCGTTTTGCGAAACAATTTGGAGGTAGAGAAGTAATAAGTACTTTGCGAATGCTCTCAACTTTCCTCCGCGAGGAGATAAAAGTTCGCGAGGAAATTGAAACTCGTTTTGGCTGGGTACGAAATTCGGCTGTACTGGGCGCAGTGGCTCCATGGCTGCTTCTAGCTCTCCTTTCAACACAGCGAAGCACAGTTGAGGCATATCAAACAACAGCCGGGGTATTCATTCTCTCTTTAGGTGTAATTTTTACTGCGATTGCATTTCTTTGGATGGAACGAGTATCGCGGATTCCAAGTCCACCACGACCACTAAGACCGGTATTTTCTAGATGAACTTTTCTATTCTAAATTTCTTTACCGTCGCACCCTTGCTCTACTTCGGAATCTGGCTAATTGCACAGGAGAGCTTGTTAGGTTCGGAACGTTTAGCCAGTTATCTGAAAGGGGCGAAAAAACACGGTCGAGAAAAGGATTCGAGTCGAGTCGATAATTCGAGCGAGTTTAAGAACCCGAGCCAATCAAAGAGTCCCAGCCGAGCCAAGAACTTCACTCGAAATAGGACAGTCCATCTCTCAAAATCTAGAAATCTTGAACATATAACGCTAATTGCCACTGTCTTGGTACTGGTTCTCACAGGAACTTTCGCAATAGCTTTTAAGTATGCAAAAACTCCTCTTTTTGTTCTGATCACAATTGTGATGTCAGTTGCATGGTTGCAGAAGAAGAAGTTGAAGGATGAGAAAAATGCCTTGCAAGCACGACTCGATGGTGAGCTACCCGGCTTAATTCAGATGCTGACTTTGATGATCGCATCTGGGATATCTCCACTTCGTGCAATCGAATTGATTGCTCTTAATACCGACTCAGAACTCTCCTCAGAGTTGCTCCAAGTACTCGAAAGGGTTCGCCAAGGCGATTCCTCTTCTCAAGCTTTGGAGGTTTTTGCACGGAGAGTTAATACCCTCGATGCTCGTAGATTCAGTAACGCGATATCTATGGCGCTCGAACGAGGCTCACCCTTGATACCAGTCCTTAGCGCCCTTGTTGGCGATGCAAGAAACGAGGAGAAAATAAGACTGCTACGGAGGGTTGGAAAGTCTGAAATCGCGCTAATGGTTCCCGTGGTCTTTCTATTACTTCCTATCTCAGTTCTCTTTGCTCTTTTTCCATCATTTGCGGGCCTACAGAAGTTCTAGATCCGCTAAGCCCGATGTTTCAATTCATGCCTTAAAAGCAAGTTATCCACAATTTCACTGCCACTCCGTTTTGGATGTCATCCATCAGTGATTATTCGCGGACTGAAGGTAACTCAAGCCATGAGTACAGAATTGAGGTCAAAGGTGTCATCAAATACAAGATTAGCGAAGCCAGCCGCAAAAGGGTCGCGCTTCAGAATGTCTCTCTTTTTGTTACTGCCTCGAGTTAAGTCCCTCGTCAACAAGACACTTGAATCCTTAGCAAACTTAGCAATCTATTTGGACATGATTATTAGGAAGACAGGCAAGCGCGCACTAAATCTGATTCCATTAAGTATTCGCGGAAAACTGATTGCCCTAAATGATGAATACAAGTTGCATAGAAACAAACTTCTTGGAATTAAAGAATCTCCCACATGTTCCTCCACTAATTCAAATAGCGCTTTGATTTGCGAATTGGATACTGAGCGTTCGCTTCAAAGAGGCGATATCCCCGGTTGGGTTCTAGTTGTATTAATGACAACGGGGCTCGTTACCGCGCTATGGACCATCGCGGCGCCACGATTGAGCCAAATCCTCAAAAACTCACTCGATTCCATGAACAGTATCCGATGAAAAATCTAACGGTTATAGCGCCGGTCGATGAAAGATCCATGCAGCGCGGATCAATTGAGTCCGGACTTGTGCTCATTCCAACAACTCTCTTCTTCCTTGCCGCTCTACAACTACTACTCGCAGGCTCCTGGCAAACCATTGAACGAGCGCGACTTCATGACTTGGTTATTGAGAGTTCAATTCAAGAGGCAACTTCTTCGAACTCTCAAATTCCTTTTAGGGGCAATGAACTAGATCCAAAAAAGTTGGGAGGCGGTGCGCTTGATCCTGCGTTCCACCGCTCCTCCAGCGCAGTGTCTAATCTGGATGTTCAG
>JALRKE010000064.1 GCA_023254845.1 Candidatus Nanopelagicaceae bacterium
AGGCAAAAACCCCTTTTATATTGGTCTTTGTAGAACGCCCCTCTACCTCAACATAGCCATCGCTATTGGTTACAACCTGACCCTTTACCAACTCACTTCTAGGTAGATGGCCGATTGCCACAAATAAACCAGTGAAATCCTTAACGCTCTCTTGCCCAGTCTTGGTGTCTTTCAACTTCAAACCAGTAACTTTATCTTCACCAAGAACGTCAACAATCTGGGTGTTAAACATAAACTCAATTTTTGGATTGTTCTTTGCTCGCTCGGCCATAATCTTTGAAGCACGCAACTCCTCGCGGCGATGGATAATTACAACCTTAGTGGCAAACTTCGTTAAGAAGTTTGCTTCCTCCATTGCAGAGTCACCACCACCTGCAACAGCGATAATCTGTTCTCTAAAGAAGAAACCATCACAAGTTGCGCACCAGGAAACGCCACGCCCTGATAAACGTTTCTCATTCTCTAACCCAAGTTCTTTATAAGCAGAACCCATAGCAAGAATTACCGACTTTGCGCGGATGGTATTTCCCATCCCATCAGTTAGCTCTTTGATTTCACCATCAAGTTTCATTGATGTGATGTCATCAGTAACTAATTCAGCACCAAAACGGAGCGCTTGCTTTCTCATCTGATCCATCAAATCTGGGCCCATGATGCCGTGTTCAAAACCTGGGAAGTTTTCAACCTCTGTTGTGTTCATAAGCGCGCCACCGGCAGTTACTGAACCTTCATAGATGACTGGATTTAGTTGGGCGCGGGCGGTATAGATAGCAGCGGTATATCCAGCTGGACCAGAACCAACGATTACTACTTCATGTACTTTCGAATAATCAACGCTCACCCGGGCACCCTATCTTCGTAAGACCGTCTTTACAGTTTCACTCACTTCTTCGATCTTTGCCAGGCGCGCAAGAAGAATGTAAGCCAAACTTGTGATGAATAGAACCATCAGTAGATTGGGGATATTCCCCCCAAGGTCGACGGCCCGTAGCGTCAATGAGCTAAGCGCCACAGCTACACAAGCTACGAGTGAGACCTTGAAATAGAAGGGCAATTCTCGAGCTAGAAGCATCTTGCCGGTGAAGCGCTTAAGGAGGTAATCAGTAACAAATAAGCCGACCCAATAACTCAATGCGAAGGCAACGGCCAAGCCGATTACCACCTCTTCTGGTTTTAAAGCGGTAAAAGCAAGAAGTGAGAGCGCGACGGCAACTAAGTTAGTTATAAGTGTTGAAACAAATTGATACTTGGTATTTTCAAAAGCATTGAGCGCACGGATTCCCACTAAGTTCATCGAAAGTGGGATAGCGCCAAAGGCAAAACCAGCAAGAACTTTTCCTAAGAATTCAGCGCTTGCTTGATCAACTCCAAAGAAGAGCGATTTACCAATCAAAGTTCCAAAAGCAAAGAATACAAAAGCAGCCGGCACTGAAATGATTGCAACCAATCGAAGGGCGTGGCTAATATCTAATGAAAAAGCATCAACCCTCTTATCAATTACATATTGTGAGAGCTTTGGAAGGATTGCGGTGACGATTGAAATTGTTGCGATTGAATGTGGCAACAGCAATATCAAATAAGCATTTGCGTAAGGCGTATATCCAGCGCCGTATTCAATTCCAGAATTAATGGCGCTCAAACCAGATCTTGTCGCAAGATTTACCGTTATCAAGAATCCAATCTGGGAGGCAAGCACCGATAGGAGCGTCCAGCTTCCCAGTCGAAGTGATTTACCTAAGCCGCTATTTCTCCAATCAAAACGCAACTTAAGCGTTAACCCAGAGCCCTTTATATATGGAAGTAGCAATAGGGATTGGATCGCTATTCCAAAGGTGGTACCGACGCCTAGAATCAACACTTGTTGATCAGTGATCGTTCCAACCGAGAGATCATCGACAACGGTTAGAAAGTAGCCAAAGAGCAAGATAACGGCGAGATTATTTGCGATTGGCGACCACATCATCGGCCCGAAGCGCTCTTTCGCATTTGTGACTTGGCCGAGGATTCCAAAGAGACCATAGAAGAGGATCTGTGGGAGGCAATAGAGGGTAAAGGCAATCGTTATATCCCGGGCCCTACCATCAAAAGTAGGTGCATAAAGCGAGACAAGAAGAGGGGCTGCAATCATCGCAAGCGCTGTAACTACAAAGATGAGCGTTCCGATTAGCGAGACAAGTTTTGAGACAAAGGCGCTGCCACCATCGCTATCGCGGAATGAACGGACTATTTGCGGAACAAAGACAGCTGTCAGCGCGCCACCGATAAGTAAGTTGTAAATAATATTTGGCGTTGTATTTCCAACGTTATAGGTATCACCTAGCAGCGCGGTTCCTAGAACTGCAACAGTAAGTAGGCCACGAACCAATCCAGTAATTCGGGAGAGCAAAGTTCCAAGCGCCATGAAGGCAGAGGATTTGATTAGATCACTCATAACTTCTTCCGCTTCTTGACTCGACGCATACTTTGGATGACCGCTGCAAGTAACAAGATTATTGCCATTCCAGTTGTAAACCAGGTAGTCAGCGGTGATATGACGGCAAGTCGGAGCGGGATGTACTCGGCCTCGCCCACCTGCTTACCTTTTTCGCTTCGAAGTTTAAACTCAATCTGCGTCTCACCTGAGGCGATGATTCGAAGTGGTATCTCCACTTGGGATTGGGAATTAGCAGCGATACTTACTAGAGGAACAGCACCGATAACGATACGTGAGTTGGTAGGACGTGCAATCAACTCCACACTTACCGGAACGGAATAGTCGTTGATTACAGTTACAGGCAAATCGTAATTTGAAGTGGTGATTGTGTAATTGCCACGAGCTACACGTAGCTTCCTTGAATTCTCCTTCAAGGATTTTGAAAGAGATTCATAAAGTAGAGCGCTAGTTTCTTCCGTCAGAGCTGGATTTAGAAGTTTTCCCAATTGGAGTCGGAGCGATGCCAACTCTGGCGCCGGTGCAACCGAGTAGAGGATCCTTAAGTCGCGCCGGTTGTTGTTACTTAAGATTCGATTCTCTAATAGGGATTTCACGCCAATATCAACACTATCTACGCTCAATACTGGCTGGGCTAGATAGGCAGCGAGTCGCTCAAACCCTACTTCTTTTAAATATTTATATTCAGCGGGGGATTTATTCGCTAGAAATCTCTTGTCGGGGTTTCCATAGGGAAGTGCCGAAACACTGCTTCCTTTCACTGCGCTACGAAGCGTGTTTAACCAGATATCAGCGATGACAAATTCAGGAATTTCAACAATTTCACCTGCTTCGTTAAAAAAACTATAGCCATCAGCTAGATCTTGAATCTCTTCAATAGTGGCCATATCGATTACATAGCTTCTTGCTGTTGAAGTTCTATCAAAGAGAGCTTTCCCAAGTCGGCCCTGTGGCGTTATTGCGCTTGCTAAATCATCATCAATAAAGATGCCATCAGCGCCACGGTGCATTGGCTCAGTAAGAGTGATGGTCGTATTTGCATAAGCTGGGATAACTGGAATGAGTGCGAAAGCAAGGATAAAAAAGAGACGCTTCATTGAAGTATCTCTTTAGAACGGGCGATTAACTTCTTCTCGTCAGGATAAGCAAGACGATCTACGATTTCATTTAGCGGAAACCACCGCACATCATCAACTTCACTTACCTGGGGCGCGATCCGGCCACCTTTTTCTCTAAATAGGAAGTGATGAACTGTCTTGTGAATTCTTTTTCCACCAGCCATAAACCAGAAATCAATCACACCTAGTGATTTATTGATCTCACTTTCAATCCCAGTCTCCTCCGCCACCTCTCGAACGGCAGCTTCTTCTGGTGATTCGCCCTCTTCAATATGGCCTTTGGGAAGTGACCACAATAATTTCTCTCGGGTTGGGTCTTTTGCGTCAATACGCCCAATCAATAAACCTTTTGTACCTGAGCTATCAATAACTAATCCGCCCGCACTTATTTCATCAACGCGTTTTGCATAAGGTTGTTTCTTAAGTGACGGACGTTTTGAAGATTTTGAGCGTGAACGTCGCCGATTACGCTTCTTTTTACTACCTTCGCCGCCCGCACTTGGTGCCGGGGTCATGGGTGTAAGCCTACTCGGTAGCCTTACGCTCTAATGGAAACACCAGTATCGGCAGCGAGTGAAATCGCAATTTCTGCGCTTCGGGATAAAGCCCCAGAGGCGTTAGAGCTCGCTACTCATTTCAAGAAGGGTGGGTTCACCCTCGCACTAGTTGGCGGATCGGTGCGCGACATACTTTTAAATCGCCTTGGTAACGATCTTGATTTCACAACTAGCGCTCGGCCCGATGAAATCAAGAAGATTATGAAGAGTTGGGCTAGTGAAATCTGGGAAATTGGTGCGAAATTTGGAACTATCGGTGCAAAGCGTGGCGACCTTGTCTTTGAGATAACAACCTATCGAAGCGAAGTTTATCTCTCGGATTCTCGCAAACCAGAAGTTAAATTTGGTGATTCAATTGAAGTGGATCTATATCGCCGAGATTTCACAGTAAATGCGATGGCAATCGAATTAACAACACCTTCGCCTACCTTTATCGATCCGCATAACGGAGTCCGAGATCTCTTGATTAAAACGCTGAAAACTCCCGGCTCACCCGAACTCTCATTTGGCGATGATCCACTTCGAATGTTGCGCGCTGCTAGATTTGCTGCACAACTTGGTTTTGCAATCGCTCCGGAAGTTTTAAAGGCAATGAGTGAGATGGCAGGTCGACTGGAGATAATCTCGGCGGAGCGAATTCATGATGAGTTTGTAAAGATCATGATCTCCCCCAGTCCAAGAATCGGTATCACAACACTTGTGGATACTGGGTTATGTGAGAAGTTTTTGCCTGAGATTCCGAAGTTGCGTCTTGAAATCGATGAACATCACCACCATA
>JALRKE010000065.1 GCA_023254845.1 Candidatus Nanopelagicaceae bacterium
GTACGCCGACTAGGTCGACATTCTCGGCGGGTACTCGCACCGTAAGGTCACCAGCAGCAACCTTCAATACTAAGTAGATCTTCTCTTCGCCTTTGATCGTTCGGGTCTCAATCGCTTCGATTAGAGCCGCTCCGTGATGGGGATAAACAACGGTTTCGCCGACCTTGAATGTCATTTAGATTTTTTGCCTTTCGCTAGGCGGCAATTTTATCAGAGTTATCTCACATAGAAAAACCGGCCCAAGTGGGCGTAAAACAATGGTTTTCTGCCATTATTCACCCGTGATTTCAACGCCAATGCTTAAGAAGGCCGGATTAATTCTCGCGCTTCTCTTGACATCTTTTGGATTGACAAGTTGCGCAGCCGGTGGAAGCGCCGAGACCCGCTTAATCAAGCAAGTCACCGATGGCGTAGAGCGTGATGTCGCAGAGTTAAAGCTTCGGAACGTGAAGGTTGTCGCTCTCCCCGATGGCTCAGGAACCCTGATTGCATTCATAACCAATCACAGCGATTCACCCGACCAACTCGTTGGAATCACAATAAATGGCCAGCAAGCGGATTACCAATCCGAAGTACTACTTGAGAAGAATAAGCCTATGTTCTTCGAAGGTGATAGCGCTAATGCAAAGGCAAAAGTCGCAACGCTAAACGAAATTTCTGGAAATCGAGTTCCGGTCGTCTTCTATTTCGCCAAAGCTGGCAAGGTTGAATTAAGCGCCCTTGTTGTCAAGAACGAAGGAATCTACAGCTCCATCTTGTAACCCAGACCTCGAACAGTCTGGATAACCTTTGGGTTGGCCGGATCATCTTCGATCTTGGCGCGCAGTCGCTTTATATGTACATCTAAGGTCTTAGTGTCTCCTACATAATCACTACCCCAGACTCGATCAATCAACTGCATCCGGGTCAGTACTCGACCGGCATTTCGCATCAAGAACTCAAGGAGTTCAAACTCTTTTAAAGGCAGCGATGCCGGAATTCCATTGATCGATACTTGATGGCGATCAATATCCATCCGGATTCCATGGACTGTGATAACTCCAGAGTCAATCACTGCGCCATCACCGCCATTGCGCCTTAGTACTGCATTGATTCGCGCTACTAACTCGCGGGCTGAATACGGTTTAGTCACATAATCATCAGCGCCTATTTCAAGACCTACGACTTTATCTACTTCGGAATCCTTGGCGGTAAGCATGATTATTGGGACTTTAGATTTCGCACGGATTTGGCGACAGACTTCGGTGCCGGAGACTTCAGGCAACATCAGATCCAGCAAGATCAGATCGATTCCACCCTGATCGAATTTCTTAAGCGCCTCTGTTCCAGTAGCTGCGGTAACGACCGAGAAGCCCTCTTTTCCGAGGAGAAATTCCAACGCCTCTGAGAAGGAGCTCTCATCCTCTACTACGAGTACCCGAGTCACTATGCCTCCTCTTTCAACTCTTGATTACGAGCAATCGGTAACAAGATTGAGAAGGTACTTCCCACTCCCTCTTGGCTCCAAACTTTTACATCGCCACCATGATTGAGAGCGACATGCTTGACGATTGAGAGGCCGAGACCAGTTCCGCCGGTCTGGCGTGAGCGCGCTGGATCGACGCGATAGAAACGCTCGAAGATTCTTCCCAGTTCAGATTCGGGAATACCAATTCCTTGATCAGCTACTAGAACTTCAACCAAATCATCCTTGATTCCGGATGTTACAGAAACTTTCGTATTCTCAGGTGAGTAATTTATTGCATTCTCAACGAGATTATGCACGGCTGCAATTAATTGATCTCGATCGCCGATTACCGTTGCATCTTGAATGACTCCAATTCCTACATCAATTCGGCGGGCTTCGGCACTTACCTGGGCTTGGGTGACCGCTTCTCGAATCACTTCGCCAATTTCTACTGGAAAGGCTTTCTGTAGTGGATCACTACTTTGTAGCCTGGAGAGATCAATGATTTCTTGAACTAAATCAGCCAAACGTTTTGCTTCACTCTGCATCTTTGTAGCAAACCGCACTACCTCTTCTGGTTGGCTCTTAGCGCCCAAAATTGCCTCGCTAAGGAGTCCGAGCGCACCAATTGGCGTCTTCAATTCATGCGAAACATTTGCCACGAAGTCTCGACGGACCGCATCGATACGACGCACTTCACTCTCATTAGAAATCAAAACTAAAATCAACCCATCCTCAGTAAGTGGTGTTGCGGAAACTCTTAATTCACGCTTGCCTTGCCCAATCGGGCCACGCGCGATCTCAATCGAGCCACGACGGCCAGAGTTACTACGCCTTACACCACGAATCAAAGCAATCAGATCTTCGCTTGTGATTCGACCATCTTTTACAACACCGAAGTTTGTTAGCCCATCACTTTGGTGAAGTATTACTTCCCCAGGAAGAACTAAGAGTGATTCCGTTTCTAATGAATCTAGGGCCCGTGTCAGTAATTCCGGGATTTCTAGACGCTCATCGAGATCGCTCGCTTCTTTACGGAACCTCATGGCTCAATGGTACGAAAATCCATTGGAGCGGTCACTTCTGGTCGATTTACCGGTTGTTCACCTCAAGGCTATCCCTGGTTCACCGAGATAATCGTGAGGAAATGACTAATCAGGTCTTGAGCAATTACTCTTACGCCTGTGGGTTGGTTACGAAGCGCTTTTCAGGATGAATTAGATGGCGTTACTGCAACGCTAGTTGAGCTCTCCTCAATTGTCTCCCAAGCAATTGATAAGGCTACACATGCATTGCTCACTGCGAATCTTGCTGAAGCAGAAGAAGTAATTGCCGCAGACGATCGCGTCGACGACCTTCAGCATGAGTTAGATGGACGAATCATCGACATTATCGCTCGCCAACAACCAGTCGCTTCAGATCTTCGCGCGCTAGTGACGGCGCTACGGATGAGCGCTGACCTAGAGCGTATGGGAGATATGGCTCATCACGTCGCAAAGATCACTCGACTCCGTCATCCAAACGCTGCCGTACCTTCCGAACTTCTCCTTACTATCGAAGAGATGGGCAAAGTGGCGAAGTTAATCTCAGATAAAGCAGGCGCTGTCATCAATTCTCGCGATATCGATAAAGCCCTTGAACTAGAGCGTGATGATGATGAGATGGATAAGTTGCACCGGAAGCTTTTCACCACACTTCTTGATGAAAAGTGGACCCATGGAACTGAGTCCGCTATCGATATAACACTTATCGGTCGTTACTACGAACGGTTCGCTGATCATGCTGTTTCCGTCGCACGTCGCGTCTACTTCTTAGTTACCGGTAAATACTCAAATAAGTAATTACTTCTTACCCTGATTTGCTACTGCTTGGATCGCTTCTGCTGCTGCGGCTGGATCTAGATACTCGCCCGCCTTTGTCGGCTTAAGGTTCGCATCAAGTACATAATGCAACGGTATTCCAGTCGGAATATTCAGTTCTGCAATCTCTGAATCGGAAATTCCATCGAGATGCTTCACCAGCGCCCGCAACGAATTTCCATGGGCAGCAACAAGAACCGTAGCCCCAGCCTTCAAATCCGGAACGATCGCGTTCTCCCAGTAAGGAAGCATTCGATTTACGACATCCTTCAAGCACTCTGACTTAGGCATCTCATTACCAAGATCCAAATAGCGGGGATCTTGTGCTTGCGAGTAAGGATTATCATCACTTATCGCAGGGGGTGGAACATCGAAGGAACGTCGCCATAGTTTGAATTGCTCTTCACCATATGTTGCAAGGGTTTGGGCTTTATCTTTTCCTTGCAGAGCACCGTAATGACGTTCATTTAATCGCCATGAACGACGGACCGGAATCCAATGGCGATCACATGCGTCAAGGGCAAAGTTTGCGGTCTGAATCGCGCGACGAAGCAGTGAGGTATGGACTAAATCTGGAAGTAAACCTCGTTCTTTGAGAAGCGTGCCGCCCCGCTTTGCTTCTTCCTCGCCTTTATCAGAAAGTCTTACATCAACCCAACCCGTGAAGAGATTCTTGGCATTCCATTCGCTCTCTCCGTGGCGAAGGAGTATCAGGTTGAACATGGATTAATTCTATTTACTTATCTATGACTGAACCAAATGCTCAAAAGCCTTGAGGTTAGAGAGTGATTCGCCCCGCGAGACTCGCCAGGCCCACTCACGTCTAATCGCATTTGAGAAGCCCATTTCAAGTAGTGGATTAAATGCTGAATCCGAGTACTGCAACACCGCGCCAATGACTCGATCTAATTCCTTCTCGGTGATTGAATTGAAAGGCAACCTTCCAACAAGATAGATGTCGCCCAACTCATTTATCGCAAAGGCGACACAATACATAGTCGCATTCTTCTTCAATAGCCACTCATGAACCGCTTCTATATTCTCATCTGGTTTACGGATGATGAAGGCGTTGATACTTACCGAGTGATCGCCAACTACTAGAGCGCAGTGTGTCTCAAGCTTTCGCTCTCCGGGAAGAGTTAGAAGAAAAGATGAGCCACTTCGTTCACTATCAATATCGTGGGAGTGAAGGAACTCCTCGATAGTTGCCAGGGCCATTGCGCTCGTGCTCATCAGACCACGCTTAGTTTTGCTGATGTTCCTTTGGAGAGCACAAAGTCGTAGACATCTAAAATTCCGCGGGCGGTTGCATCCCATCCAAAGTGCGATGCATGTT
>JALRKE010000066.1 GCA_023254845.1 Candidatus Nanopelagicaceae bacterium
TTCTGATCAACGGGAATGTCACCAGGCGAAATGTAGTGAAGCGATTAGCTCCTAAATCCATACTAGCTTCTTGAAGATTCATGCCAAGCCTTCGATATCGAGCAGCCACATTATTAAAGACGACGACAATGCAGAAAGTTGCATGTCCAATCACAATAGTAAAGAAAGTCAATTTGCCAAAGAAATTTGTGAAAACATTATTAAGCGCGATTCCAGTGACAATCCCTGGTAGCGCAATAGGTAGTACAAAGAGAAGAGAAACGGTGTCGCGGCCAAAAAAGTCATAGCGGGTAATCGCCGCAGCAGCAAGGGAGCCAAGGATTAACGCAATTGTTGTAGCTATTAAAGCAGTAATAACTGACCGCATTACAGCATCGCGGATTCCTTCATTCACTGCCGCCTTGCTCCACCACTCAGTTGTAAATCCAGTTGGCGGCCAAGCGAAAGATTTATTGGTATTAAACGAATTAATGACAACTAGGAGAAGTGGTAGATATATGAAGGTAAAACCTATAGCCATAATCGCCAGGAGGGTTCGCTTTGCGGCGCGTGAGAGTTTCATAAATTATCCAGAGCTCCCGTCTTTCGCACACTACCGAGATAGATAATCATGATTATTACTGGGATAAGCGCGACGGCAGCAGCGAATGGGAGATTTAGCGAGAAGTTTTGATAGACGACATTTCCAAGCATTTGGAAAGTTCCACCTAGAATTTGCACCGTTATGTAATCACCCATACTTAGGGAGAATGTGAAAATAGAGCCTGCGATTATCGCTGGCCAAGTGATTGGAAGGACCACCCCAAAGAAAGTTCGTCCTGGCTTTGCGCCAAGATCTGCGGATGCATCCAAAACTGAGTTAGGTAGTTTCTCCATTCCCGCGTAAATCGGAAGGACCATATAGGGCAACCATAAGTAGGAAAGGCCAATTATTACCGCAATCATTCCAAAGCCAGGGCTAGAGCCACCAAGCGGGGAGATTAACCAATTAAGGAACCCAGTTTCTGGATAAAACATTGTTCGCCAGGCATAAATCTTCACTAAATAAGAAGCCCATAGCGGCGTAAGAACTAGTGCGATTAAGACCGGGCGGGATTTAGGTTTTGCGATGCGCGCCATAAAAAAAGCCATTGGAATTGCAATGAGCACACAGATTAGAGTTACTGAGATGGCAACTACAAGTGTTCGGATTGTGACATTGAAATAAGCGCGATCCGAAAAGACATCAATAAAGTTTTGAAGAGTGAACTCACGAATAACTTTGCTAGTAAAAGTATCAATTTTCCAAATAGAAGTTATAAAAAGTGCAAAAAGTGAGCCGATATAGATGATGAGAAGCCACGCAAGTGGCAATGAGATTAGAGAGGCAGCGCGCGCTTTGGGGCTACGTTGCATCAAATTCTGAAGTCTGCTCATCCTCTTCTTTCAGGTGAGTGGGCGCCCTTTCGAGCGCCCACAACACTTATTACTTGATCTTGCCTAACTACTGGTTTCTAAAGCTTGACCAAGCTTTTACCCACTCAGCATAAGGAACGCACATGACGTCAGTTCTGCCGTCTAGACACTCCTCTGTTGGGGTCTTCCAGTAGTAAACATTTGACCAGTAGTCAGTCTCTTCTGCGTGATAGAGCTTGCAGTGATCCTTGTTCGCGGTCAGGGCGCATGCCTTTGAATTGGCAGGGGCTTCACCAAACCATTCCGCAGCCTGAGCATTGACGTCAGGTGTGATGATGTGGTTCAACCACTTATATGCGCAGTCGATTGCTTCAGTCTTCGAAGAAATCATCCAGGTATCAGACCATCCAGTTGCGCCTTCAACAGGTTTGACTGCGCCGACTGTTGCCTTTTCACCATTTAGAACATTTGCAATAACTTGCCATGAAGTTCCAACGGTGATGCTGCCGCTCTGAACAGCTCCGATGTACTTGGTGTAATCGGCCCAATATTCAGCAATCAGTGGCTTTTGTTGTGTAAGAAGCGCCATTGCTGCATCAAACTGAGTCTGATCAAGTGCATATGGATCTGTAATTCCAAGTTCAGGCTTTGTCGCCATCAAATAAACAGCAGCATCAGCGATATAAATCGCTGAGTCATATGCTGTGACTTTGCCCTTCGCAGGAGAATTTGGCTCCCAAACAACCGACCAAGAGGTTGGAGCAGGATTTACTTTTCCAATTGTGTACTGAAGGACGTTTGCGCCACGGCCATGAGGGACGCCGTAGTTCTCACCATCAACAGTATTCCAAGGACGATCCTTTAGGTTGTCGAAAATATCGACATAATTTGGAATCAAATCGAGATTTACAGGTTGGAGATCTCCACCGTAAATCAAGCGTAATGAAGCATCACCAGATGCCGAGATGACGTCATAGCCACCACCTTGCATCAATTGGACTGCTTCATCTGAAGTTCCGTATGTTTTTACATTTACTGTGCAGCCTGTTGCCTCTTCAAAAGGCGTTACCCAGTCGACATTTGGATCTGTTGATCCATCTTCTGCGTAACCTGGCCAAGCAAGGACATTGATAGTTCCTGGAGTGTCCTTAACTGGTCCAGCATAGGCGCCACTTCCTTCATCGCTGGAGCTCGAGCATCCAGCGAGCAGAAGGGTTCCTGCAGCAATGAGTGCTGCAAGTTTGCGATGTTTTCCAACTCGCACTTATGCCTCCTATATCGCACGACTATGTGCGACTCAGTGATGGTATTTCCATCACTTCCCCCACCCGACAAGATGGGAAACCTAGTTAACTAACTTGATATTCACTCTCTTTATCCCAAGACAGTGCAATTTTCCGACCGCGAAGACTCTCAACGTCCACGGCGCTCTGTTCTGAGTTCTGTTGAAGTACTACCAGTCGAACGCCAGCATCAAGTTCTACGAGAAAACGTGTGGCTGGTCCGAGATATTCAACTTCTCGAATAACGCCAGCGGCACCCTTTCCTTCAATGCGGATTTTTTCAGGACGAACCGTGAAAGTACCCTTCTTTCCAAGGAGCTTTTCGGCCGCAGCGCCAGAAATAAGATTTGAAACACCCACGAAACCAGCTACAAATTCATTTCTAGGCTTCTCATAGATCGCAGCTGGCTTATCAAGTTGTTGAATTCTTCCTTTATCAAATACAGCGATTCGGTCACTCATAGTCAGTGCTTCTTCTTGGTCGTGAGTAACAAAAATAAAAGTGATGCCAACTTCGCGCTGGAGTTCTTTGAGTTCAATCTGCATTTGTTGGCGAAGTTTCAAATCAAGTGCGCCAAGTGGCTCATCGAGCAAAAGTACTGATGGCCGATTTACTAACGCACGAGCAAGTGCAACTCGTTGTCTTTGTCCACCTGAGAGTTGACTGGGTTTGCGATTCTCATATCCACTCAATCTAACTTGTTCGAGTGCTTTCAAAGCTTTTTCACGACGTTCCTCTTTGGGGACTTTCTTAACTCTCATTCCATATTCAATATTGGCAAGAACATCCATGTGAGGAAATAGTGCATAATCTTGAAAGACTGTGTTTACATCTCGGTCGTACGGTGGAAGATGTGTGATGTCTTGGCCACTTAATTTGATGGTTCCTGAGTCTGGATCTTCAAATCCAGCAATCATTCGTAGGACCGTCGTCTTTCCCGAACCTGAGGGGCCGAGCAAAGTGATGAACTCTCCAGAATTGATATCTAGATCAACGCCATCGACGGCTTTAACTGTGCCAAATGCCTTTGCGAGATTGCGAATCTCTATGAGAGCCACCGGAAAACCCTACTCGGGAGCCCGACATTTGTAAGGGGTTTAAGATAACGAAATGATTGAGCGCCTTACCCTTTCTGTTGATTGCGGGGGGCTTTATCTAAAAAGTTGTGTTCTAGATGACTCGGGAACGATGCATTCCAAACCAAACCGAGTCGAGACCCCATATCCCCTCTCGCCAGAACGTTTTGTCTCGACAGTCGCTGAGATTTCTGCAGATCTTCCCGCCAGCTATCGAGCCACAGTTGGAATGCCAGGGATGATTCGAAACGGAGTTGTTGTTGCTACTCCACATTACATAACAACAAAAGGTCCACGCACCCGCATCGATCCAGAGTTACAAGAACTCTGGAGTGGCTTTGATGCTCAAAGCGCTATTGCAGCAAGGTT
>JALRKE010000067.1 GCA_023254845.1 Candidatus Nanopelagicaceae bacterium
GTGTATTTGTTCTCATCGAGCATGCCGTATGACTTTTCAGATACGACAGGGGCGATTAGAACGGAGCGATGGTCTCTCATGCTGACACCTCAACTAACTCAGATTCGCGACCAACAGCCTTTGCAGAAGCGCCCTTTGCTGGACCTACTACAAACTCAGTGATTGCTTTCTTGGAGAAGACAACGTCATCAGCAACGACAACGTCATAAGCATTTAATTGGTCTTGGCGGATTAGGTGCAGATCAGTCTCATTACGAAGTGATCTCCAAGCAGCCTCTTCGCCATGTGCGAGAACAACGAGAAGACGAGTGCGATCTGAGAATTGACGGACTGCAGAGAGCGCCGACTTTGTATTGATCTCAGTAGCAACTTCAGAGACGACATGAATCCGGTCATTACGTTGACGATCAGAGAGCACTCCGCGAAGCGCAGCCTTGATCATCTTCTTTGGGGTCCGCTCGTCATACTTACGTGGGACTGGACCTTGAGCAACGCCACCATGGCGCTGGTTAGGTGAACGCGTTGAACCCTGGCGGGCGCGACCGGTTCCCTTCTGCTTGAAAGGCTTCTTTCCACCACCACTTACTTCACCGCGGTTCTTCGCCTTATGAGTTCCTTGGCGAGCTGCATTTAATTGTGCAGTTACGACTTGGTGAATTAGCGGGACATTTACCTGGACATCGAAGATCTCAGCAGGAAGATCGAAGGTTCCGGACTTGCCACCCTTTGCATCTTTAATTTCAACTGTAAGAGCCATTACGCACCTGCCTTCTTCATTACTTCACTCGCAACGCTCTTTGAAGCGGTACGGATGACAACTTTTGAACCATTGCGGCCAGGGATTGAACCCTTAACAAGAATTAGATTCTTCTCGGCATCAACAGAATGAATGGTGAGATTTTGAAGCGTGACAGTGTCAAGGCCCATACGACCGCTCATACGCTTGCCGCGGAATACGCGACCAGGAGTTGTACGGTTACCGATCGAACCTGAGGTGCGGTGCTTTCTCTCAACACCATGGCCATCACCAAATCCGCGGAAGTTGTGGCGCTTCATAACGCCAGCAGTTCCCTTACCGAGTGAGACGCCTTGGGCATCGACAACTTCACCTGCGGCGAAGGTGTCAGCCTTAACTTCTTGACCGACTGTGTAATTAGCAGCAGAAGCGGTGCGAATTTCGCCGATATAGCGACGAGGAGTAACGCCAGCTTTTGCGAACTGTCCAGATAGTGGCTTGGTTACTTTCTTTGGATCGATTGCGCCGAAAGCGAGTTGAACTGCTTCGTAGCCATCTTTCTCAAGGGTGCGTACCTGGGTAACAACGCATGGACCCGCTTCAACGACAGTCACAGGAATAACCTTGTTGTTCTTATCGAAGACCTGAGTCATACCAAGCTTCACGCCAAGGATTCCCTTGATCGTGCTGCCCTTAGATTGTGTAGTAGTCATCTCAGTTCTCCCTTAGAGCTTTATCTCGATATCGACGCCAGCAGGAAGATCGAGGCGCATCAATGAATCCACAGTCTTTGGCGTTGGATCGATGATGTCGATTAGACGCTTGTGGGTGCGCATCTCAAAATGTTCGCGGCTGTCTTTGTATTTGTGAGGAGAACGAATCACGCAGTAGGTGTTCTTCTCTGTGGGCAGCGGAACTGGGCCTGCGACCGTAGCACCTGTGCGCTCGACAGTTTCAACGATTTTCTTCGCTGAAGTGTCAATCACCTCATGGTCATAGGCCTTGAGCCTGATGCGGATCTTCTGTCCCGCCATGTTCGTTTCCTCTTTCTTCTCTTACTGCTTCTCTTACTGCTTAAGTAAAACTTTTCTTCTATTAGTTGGGGCGAGTTTTCCCGCCCCAACCATTAGTAATTTCTTAATTGCCGATCCTTACTTTGAAATCTTGGTGACGCGACCTGCACCGACGGTACGTCCACCTTCGCGGATAGCGAAGCGAAGTCCCTCTTCCATAGCGATTGGCTGGATGAGGACGACAGACATTGAAGTGTTGTCGCCAGGCATAACCATTTCGGTTCCGGCTGGAAGTGTTACAACACCGGTTACGTCAGTTGTACGGAAGTAGAACTGAGGACGGTAGTTGTTGAAGAACGGAGTGTGGCGTCCACCCTCATCCTTTGAAAGGATGTAAGCAGAAGCTTCGAACTCAGTATGTGGTGTAACGGAGCCAGGCTTGCAAACAACCTGACCGCGCTCAACATCTTCGCGCTTCAAACCACGGAGAAGTAGACCGACGTTCTCGCCAGCCTGACCCTCATCGAGGAGCTTGCGGAACATTTCAACACCGGTGATAACTGTCTTCTGTGAATCTGGACGGATACCAACGATTTCAACTTCTTCGTTTACCTTGACGATACCGCGCTCGATACGTCCAGTAACAACGGTGCCGCGGCCGGTGATGGTGAATACATCTTCGACTGGCATCAAGAATGGCTTATCAACTTCACGAGTTGGCTGTGGGATGAATGTATCTACAGCGTTCATTAGTTCCAAGATCTTCTCTGCCCATGCAGCATCTCCTTCGAGAGCCTTGAGAGCTGAGATACGGACAATCGGAGTGTCCTTGCCTGGGAACTCGTACTTGCTTAGAAGATCGCGAACTTCTTCCTCAACGAGCGCAAGAATTTCTTCGTCATCAACCATGTCGGACTTGTTTAGCGCAACGACGATTGAAGGAACGCCAACTTGGCGTGCAAGGAGAACGTGCTCCTTGGTCTGTGGCATTGGGCCATCAGTTGCTGCGACTACGAGAATTGCACCGTCCATCTGTGCTGCACCGGTGATCATGTTCTTGATGTAGTCAGCGTGACCTGGGCAGTCAACGTGTGCATAGTGACGCTTCTCGGTCTGGTACTCGATATGTGCGATCGAAATGGTGATACCACGGGCCTTCTCTTCAGGGGCCTTATCGATCTGATCGAATGGGGTGAATGGGTTTACATCTGGATATTTGTCGTGAAGCACCTTGGAAATCGCAGCAGTAAGAGTGGTCTTACCGTGGTCGATGTGACCAATGGTGCCAATGTTTGCGTGCGGCTTTGTCCGCTCGAACTTTGCCTTTGCCACTGTGGTTTCTCCTTTTTCTTTTCTTTAGGTTGTACTACTCGCCGCGAATCTTCGCGATGATTTCTTTCGATACCGCCGCAGGAACTTCTGCGTAAGAATCGAATTGCATGCTGTAACTCGCGCGACCCTGTGTTCTGCTTCGAAGATCGCCGACATAGCCGAACATCTCCGATAGCGGAACAAGCGCCCTTACGATGCGAGCACCGGCTCGCTCATCCATGGCCTGGATTTGGCCACGACGGCTGTTGAGATCGCCGATGACGTCGCCCATGAAATCTTCAGGGGTAGTGACTTCAACGGACATCATTGGCTCGAGGAGAACAGGACCGGCAAGTCTTGCCGCTTCCTTGAACGCCGCGATTCCAGCAATCTTGAAGGCCAACTCCGATGAATCAACATCGTGGTATGCACCATCAAGAAGAGTTACTCGAACATCTGTCAGTGGGTAACCAGCAAGTGGTCCACTCTGCATTGCATCTTGGCAACCATCATCAACTGATGGGATGTACTCCTTTGGAACACGACCGCCCGTAATTTTGTTTACGAACTCGTATCCACCTTCAACTGCACCAACAGGAAGTGGCTCAAGTGCGATCTGGATCTTTGCGAACTGTCCAGAACCACCGCTCTGCTTCTTGTGTGTGTAGTCATAACGATCAACTGGCTTGCGAAGAGTTTCGCGATAAGCAACCTGTGGCTTACCAACGTTTGCTTCGACCTTGAACTCACGCTTCATACGATCAACAAGGATTTCTAGGTGAAGCTCACCCATACCGCCAATAATTGTTTGCGCGGTTTCCTCATCGGTACGAACATGGAATGTTGGATCTTCTTCCGCTAGACGCTGGATAGCAACACCAAGTTTTTCCTGGTCGCCCTTTGTCTTTGG
>JALRKE010000068.1 GCA_023254845.1 Candidatus Nanopelagicaceae bacterium
AACCCAGAACTATTCTTGGGTCCGCATATAACTTAATTCCAAAACGTTTTGCATCTTGCGGTCCAACATATCCCTTTACAAACTCTTTACGTTTTGCGAAGTCTTCATCATCAAACAACCGGAGTTCTTTAACGCCTACTAGGTTTGCTTCTAACCGCTTTAGGTCAACTTCACGATCCCCAGGAACAAGTACGCATATTGGCTCACCATCGGCTACCAGGAGAACATTCTTGAGAGTATCCGCAGCAGTGACATTTGCGTTGTATTCCTTATTCATTACCTCTACGAGGGTTTCAATCGTGGGAGTATTTGGGGTATCCAAGACTTCTATGGCTGGTGGCGTATCGATAGTCTTCACTTCGACTTTAGTTATCATCGCTTCAACGTTTGCCGCATAGCCACAACTCTTACATAAGACGTAAGTGTCTTCGCCGGTTGGACAGGGCGCCAAGAATTCTTCAGATTTTGAACCGCCCATCGCGCCTGACATAGCAGAGACGATGTTGTAAGAGAGTCCGAGTCGATCAAAGGTAGAGATATAGGCATCGCGATGTTTGTTATAAGACACTTCTAAGCCAGCATCATCAACATCAAATGAGTAAGAATCCTTCATAACGAATTCTCGTCCCCGGATGATTCCGCTTCTTGGCCTTGCTTCATCGCGGTACTTGGTTTGGATCTGATAGATGCTAAGCGGCAGATCTTTATATGAGGAGTACTCACCTTTAACCATAAGCGTAAACATCTCTTCATGGGTTGGGCCGAGTAAGTAATCGCTCCCCTTCCGATCTTTTAGGCGGAAGAGCGCCGGACCGTATTCATCCCAGCGCGCAGTTCTCTCGTAAGGATCCTTCGGCAAGAGTGCTGGGAAGTGAACTTCCTGAAAGCCAGCTCTATCCATCTCTTCTCTTATTACTCGTTCTACATTCCTTAGAACGATTACACCAAGTGGTAACCAGGAAAAAATACCGGCAGCGATTGGTCGAATGTAACCGGCTCTTACCAATAGCTTCTGGCTTGGAACAGCAGCATCAGCTGGGTCATCGCGGAGCGTGCGCAAAAATAGAGAGGACATCCGCAACATGGTGCGTAGCCTAGCGAATTACTTAACGCTTACTGAGGGTTCACCGGATGCGACACCGGCGGCTTCCATCTCTTCTGCGATCTTCATCGCTTCTTCAATCAGAGTTTCGACAATCTGCGCTTCGGGAACAGTCTTAATTACTTGGCCCTTTACAAAGATCTGGCCCTTTCCATTTCCTGATGCAACGCCAAGATCTGCTTCACGCGCTTCGCCTGGGCCATTAACAACACATCCCATCACTGCAACGCGGAGTGGAACTGTCATTCCCTCAAGTCCGGCTTGGACTTTCTCAGCTAGTGAATAAACATCTACTTGTGCCCTTCCGCACGAAGGGCAAGAAACTATCTCAAGACGGCGTTGGCGAAGATTTAGTGATTCAAGGATTGAAATTCCAACCTTCACCTCTTCAACAGGTGGAGCTGATAGTGAAACTCTAATTGTGTCACCGATACCCTCAGAGAGAAGAATTCCAAAAGCAGTTGCAGATTTGATTGTGCCTTGGAATGCCGGACCAGCTTCAGTAACGCCAAGGTGTAGCGGGTAATCACACTTTGAAGCAAGAAGTCGATATGCCTTAACCATCGTGACAGGATCATGGTGCTTTACTGAAATCTTCATATTGGTAAAGCCATGCTCTTCAAATAGGCCAATCTCCCAAAGTGCCGACTCAGCAAGGGCTTCTGGGGTCGCTTTGCCATACTTCTCAAGTAATCGTGGATCCAAAGATCCAGCATTAACACCTATGCGGATTGGAATACCAGCATCCCCAGCTGCCTTAGCAACTTCCTTAACTTTGTCATCAAACTGTTTGATATTTCCAGGGTTTACACGAACCCCGGCACAGCCCGCATCAATTGCAGCAAAGATGTACTTAGGTTGAAAGTGAATATCTGCAATTACCGGAATCTGAGATTTCTTGGCGATTTGCGAGAGCGCATCAGCGTCATCTTGGCTCGGAACTGCAACTCGGACGATTTGGCAACCAGAGGCGGTTAGCTCTGCGATTTGTTGGAGCGTTGAATTAACGTCTGCAGTAACAGTCGTGCACATGGATTGGACTGAGACTGGCGCATCGCCGCCGACTAGAACATTTCCTAATTTGAGCTGCTTGGTCTTGCGACGCGGCGCCAAAGTAGGAGGAGGAGTTTGCGGCATGCCGAGATTAACCATGTCCTTATTCTGCCTCAAGCATTAGAGTTGCTCAAATGAAGCCCTGGATGTTCGTTCTTTATCTAGTCGTATCAATAGCCCTAATAACTTGGGTATACGGTTTCTAGATATTTAGATTTATTGGATTGAAGATATCCGCAAATAAGAGTAATAAAGTAAGAAATATCAGCAACGCTAAAACCACGACGGTAATCGGAGTCAACTTCTCTACATCTACCGGTCCTGGAATATCTCTTCCGCGCATCCGATAGATTTTGTTTCGCCCTCCTTCATAAAGCGCTACTGCAATATGTCCGCCATCGAGCGGAAGAATTGGGACTAGATTGAATATTCCAACAAAGATATTTAGCGAGGCCACCAACAATAAGAAGGTTGCGAGTTTCTCTCCTGAAGTAAGGACACCGCTTGAGGCAGCCTCCCCTGAGACACGCGCTACTCCAACAATTCCTACTAACCCCTCACCATTTCGCTCTTCGCCAAGAAAAGTTTGGCCAAACAATGATGGAATCTGGGCCGGTAGTCCAACTAACGCTTTAAGTGATCCGGTGAAGAGATCTCGAGTCGCAGAAGCTGAAAATGCAAGCGCTTCGATTGGATTTTCTCGTACTTGACCGAACTCATTGATGATTCCAAGGAAACCACGCGCCTCACCTTCGACGACTCGCGTTGCTGGGACGGTATTAATAATTATCTCTTGGCCATCACGAATAATGATTAGCGAAAGGTTCTTTCCCGCCGATGAGCGCAAGATAGGTGTTATCTCTTCCCAATCCATATTCCTAAGGCCATTCAGGCCGATGATTTCATCACCCGGAAGAATCCCCGCGCTCTTTGCCGGTGAGATCGGATCGTTTGGTGTGCACGCAGAGCTCTTTGGAACACATGGGACGACTTGCGAGACTATTGGGAGGACCTTTGAAACTCCAACACCGGCGAAAAGGATAAAGAGCAATAAGAAACCAAGAAGGAAGTGGAGAAATGATCCGGCGCCAAGTACAACTAATTTTTGGGAGGTCTTCGCTTTATAGAAAGCTCGCGGTTGTACTTCAAATGGCAACTCTTCTTTAGGGGTCATTCCAGAGATCTTGCAGTAACCACCCGCAGGGATCGCTTTCAATCCAAATTCAGTCTCACCTCTTTGGGTAGACCAGATTCTTTTTCCAAAGCCTAGGAAGAATTCGGTTACCCGCATTCCATAACGCTTTGCCGTTATGTAGTGGCCAAACTCGTGAACCATCACCGAAAAGAGAAGCGCCGCAACAAAGGCTAAGACTCCAAGCAGACCCACTGAATCTCCTATTTCTGCGTCAGCAACTCGGTAGCGACGCGGCGCGCATCATTCTCGATAGCGGTGACATCAGCTAGATCACGTAACTTCTCGGGGGCTCCCGAGTTTAGTTTTGCAACGGTTCTATCAATCGTATCCACAATAGCTGTGAATGGAATTCGCTCGCTCAAGAAGGCATCGACCGCAACTTCATTTGCTGCGTTAAAAATTGCTGTGAAAGATCCACCAAGCGCGCCACATCTGCGAGCCAAGGCAACGGCGGGGAAACGAGATTCATCAATTGGTTCAAACTCCCAGCTTTGCG
>JALRKE010000069.1 GCA_023254845.1 Candidatus Nanopelagicaceae bacterium
GAAGAAACTCCTTGTAGTCGCAGCTGGCGGAGTTGTCGGCTCGCTAATTCGATATCTCCTCGTAGCTAAAAGCGATGAGATTGGAATCTTTCTAGTGAACTTGCTGGGCGTAACTGTTGCCGGGCTCTTTGCGCTTCGGCTTAAGCCAACAGAATTGAGTCGACTCTTCTGGATTCCCGGCTTTGCTGGGGCTATGACCACATTCTCATCGGTCGCGCTCATCCACAGCCAACGAAGTGATATCGAAGCAATCATCTACTTTTACACGATGGTGCTTTTCAGTCTATTTATCCTCTGGCTAATTAATCCAAAAAGTGAATTAGCTAAATGAGACTCACACTTTTTCTCATTGGCGCAGGCATAGGTGCACCCACTCGCTATGTGATAGATCGATTCTTTCGGGATGGATATCGATTCCCATATGGGATCTTGATAGTCAACGTAGCTGGATCATTTCTTCTTGGAGTTATCGCTAAAGGCGAAACCAATCTCACCTTCCTACTCTTCGGATTTTGCGGTGCGCTAACAACTTGGTCGGCTTTTGCCCTCGATCTCTTTGATGAACGGGGAGATAAGAAGCTTTTGACGCTAAATCTCTTTGGAAATTATCTCCTCGGGGTATTGGCAGCGCTACTTGGCTTATGGATTAGTAGATAATCTGCCCATGTCCGCGAACAATCAGATGCCCTGTGATTTCTGTGGCCAGGCATATGACCCGATAGCAACGCGTTGGTTATGCCCACATTGCCACTCCAAGACTAATTGTTGTGACGGTGCGCCATGTCCGCTGCCGCAACCGAATAATTTAGAAGTAAGGGTAAATTGATGAAGCGAGTAATCGTCCTTCTTATTAGCGCGCTCTTCTTAACTGCATGCAGCGATGTAGAGGATGCAGTTCCTGAAACTCCATCTGTTCCACTTTTCTGCGATGAGACAGAGATTTTAGACTCTTTCCCAGAAAAAGTTGCGGGCGCTAAATACATACCAACCGAATGGGAGCCGGCGGAAGGCACTGATCTCTATGCCGCTTACAACGCTGGAGGAATTGCCTGTACTTATGGAATTGGTGAAGCAGAAGTTGGCGCAACGATTATCTGGGCGCCAGATTATGGGATTACCTTCACGGAGCGCGAGAAGTTCTGGAAGGAGGCCGGCCAAGAAGAAGTAGATCTTCCTGATTTTGACGAAGAGCGAGCTTATTTTCTATCTCAAGGAAGTGACGGAGAAGGCGAATATATTCTCTGGCAACTGAATGTTCTAAAGAGCGGATACTGGATTCAAGTTGGCGCTACCTTCCTCGGTTCAATCGAAGAAGCGATGCCAATAGTTAAAGCGGCTTTTGATTCAATTCTTACAACTGAAGAAGCGGCCGCAGCTAATGTGAAAGGCTGTTATTTCGCAGAAGCGAACAATGACTTGTTCATAATGGACCTCACCTATCATGAGAATGCAACAGTGAGCGGAAACCTTGCGTATAGACCATTCCAAAAGGATTCATCAAAGGGCTCCTTTGTTGGAACTTATGAGAATGGCATTTTGCATGGCGTTTATACCTTCACTTCGGAAGGAATGGATTCAGAGCGTGAGCTTTATTTCAAGCGCGACAGCAAGGGTTTTCTACCTGGATACGGGCCAGTTGAGGTTATCGATAATAAGTTTGAGAAGTTCTTACGTCCACTACAACTTGAGTGGGATAACGAGTACAAATTCTTTCCCGGAGAAGAGTGTGCAACTGCGATTCAAGGCATTGGTTAGCGGAAATCTATGAGTAAACCTCGCCTCATAATTCATCCTGGATTTCATAAGTCCGGTACGACTGCGCTTCAAGAGTCTTTTGCCCTTAATCGTTCAATGCTTCGTGAGCTTGGGATTCTCTATCCCCATATTGGAACTAAAGCGCACCACCGGATTGCATGGGCGTTAACCCAACGTCCTTGGGGTTGGAATAAGCGCGGTGGCGAGAGGACGCCGGAAAAAGTTTGGGATCGGATGGCGGGAAGGATTAATGGAGCAAAAGAAGAGAGCGTCGTCCTAAGTAGCGAATTTTTCTCCGAGATTGATGGTGAAAGAATTAGGAAAATCAGGAGTGATATTAAAGAGAGAGATATTCAAATTCTCTTTACCGTAAGACCACTTGCAAAACTTCTCTCCTCTTCATATCAACAGTATTTGAAGTATGGGATCAAGGTTGAATTTGAGGCGTGGCTACATGAGATTCTGGACAAACCTGGAGAATCTAAAGTTTCACCTACGTTCTGGCAGCGCCATTCCCACGGAAAAGTAGTTGCTAGATGGGTGGATATCTTCGGTAAGTCAAATGTCACAGTCTTGATTGTCAATGAAGCCCAACCAACATTTCTCTTCGATGAGATAAATAAGTTCTTAAATCTTGCCACCGGAACTATAAATGCCACCCCAAGTGGGAGTAATCGATCTTTGACGATGGAGGAGATCTCGCTTCTTCTCGAGTTAAACCGCCAATATCCCAAGGAACGGGCTTGGGATGAATATCAACTCTTCATTCGCTCTGGCTATATCCGCCAATTGACCGATGATGTTCAGCCGGCCGCCGGAAAAGAGCGACTTCTAACGCCGCAGTGGGCAGTCGAAAAAGCAAATCACCTTGGAAAAGAGATTCAAAAGGAATTAGTGAATTCTGGCGTGAGAATCATTGGCGATATTGAATCGCTAGGAAACTCAGTCGTTCCAACCGGAAACTCTTCTTATCCTGATTCAATAGATATAAAGACGGTTGCAGCAGCAATGATGGTCTTTGATCGGAATACGATAAATCGGATGCCGCTTAGCTGGTTGAAACGCAGCTTCACTCGTAGATTAAGAAAGAAATTGAAACGGAGTTTTAAGCGCTAAGCCCAAAGGGAAGCGACCCATGCTTCAATCTCATCTGGGTGGCGAGGCATTGCCGAACTCAAGTTCTTATATCCATCTTTAGTAACAAGAACATCATCTTCAATTCGTACACCAATTCCACGATACTCAGCCGGGAATAACGTGTCATCAGGATGAATGTAGAAACCTGGTTCAACTGTGACGATCATTCCCTCTTCTAAGATTCCTTCGGTATATGCCTCTTTCCGAGCCTGAGCGCAATCATGAACATCCATTCCAAGCATGTGCCCAGTTCCATGAACGGTCCAGCGACGATGTAATCCGACATCTGTCTTCAATGACTCTTCAGCAGAGATTGGTAATACGCCCATCTCTTCTAAACCTTTAGCTAAAACTGCCATCGCCGCATGATGGAAATCGCGGAATTTTGCACCGGGCTTCACCGCTTCCATCCCCGCTTTTTGGGCTTCATAAACGAGTGTGTAAATTTTTCTTTGTGCAGGGGTGAACTTTCCATTTATCGGCAAGGTGCGAGTGATATCAGCTGTGTAGAGCGATTCGACTTCTACGCCAGCGTCTATCAGAACCAAGTCACCGTTTTTCAGCTCACCATCATTCTTGATCCAATGCAAGATGCAGGCATGTGAGCCGGACGCAACGATGCTGTCATAACCAAGATCATTTCCTTCAAATCGAGCCCTAGTAAAGAAAGCACCTTCAATTAAACGTTCACCACGTTTCTTACCCACCGCGCCAGGGATGGCCTTGATCATGTCTTCAAAACCACGATGAGTCGCATCTACTGCTCGCTGCATCTCATCTATCTCAAACTTATCTTTAATTAAACGCGCTTCAGATAACCAGACTAGAAAATCCTTATCGCCTTCAGAAGCAGCAACAAGTTCATCAACTT
>JALRKE010000006.1 GCA_023254845.1 Candidatus Nanopelagicaceae bacterium
CTCTCAAGCGGAGACTCCTTAGGAACAATCAGCATTTGACCGCTCATACCCAAATGACCTACCAGAGCTAACTCTCTATCTAAAACAAACCAGAGAAACTTTCCACGTCTTGTCACATCCTTTATTCGAGCGCCCTCAACGCTCTTAAGTGAAATAGTCGACCCACTTCTAGTGGCACGCGGGTGGAGAATCTCAAGGCGTTTAATTCGTTTACCTGTTACCCAAGTGGCAAGTCCGCGTCGAACCGTTTCGACTTCGGGTAATTCCGGCATGGCTAAAGTTTCTTAGTTATTTCCTCATAAGCAAGTCGAGCAGCTACTTGTTCGGCTTCGCGCTTGCTCTTCCCATGCCCTTCTGGGTAAGAGTTTCCATTAACGAGCGCAATTGCAACGAAATCTTTATCGTGGTCAGGGCCGGACTCAGAGACCCGGTACTCGGGGGCAGGCCAACCAGATGCAGCGACAATCTCTTGCAGAGCGGTCTTTCCATCCAGGCCTGCGCCGCGCGATGATGCTTCTTCGATTAAGTTAGACATTAAATGTAGAAGTACATCTCTAGTCGCAGCAAAACCATGATCGAGATAGATCGCGCCGACTAAGGCTTCAAAGGCATCAGCAAGAATCGAGTTCTTATCTCTTCCGCCAGTTACTTCTTCGCCTTTACCGATGCGCAGCGCTGTTCCAAGACCTAATTCACGACCTATAGTTGCTAACGCCCGCATATTCACAACTCCGGAGCGCAGCGGCGAGAGCCTTGATTCATCCAAATCTGGAAATCGCTCATATAGAGCTTCTGTAACTACTAAGCCAAGAACGCTATCGCCTAAGAACTCAAGTCGTTCATTTGTGGGCAAGCCACCAGACTCATAAGCAAATGAGCGATGAGTGAGAGCGAGTTGAAGAAGCTCTGGACTTACCGAAATTCCGAGCTTTTCGGTTAGCGCCAGAGACAGAACTAAACCTCTAGAACTTGGCGCTTCTTATAAGTGCCGCAAGTTGGGCAAGCCGTGTGTTGAAGCTTCGGCTGTTGGCACTGATCGCAAGTAGAAGTTGCGGCTGGAGTTGCCTTCCAAGAACTGCGGCGATGGCGAGTGCGTGAGCGAGACATCTTTCGCTTGGGTAGTGGCACGGCCCTCTCCTTACTTCTCTTACTAGATGATTTCTAGTTACTAACTATCTCTCTGCGAGCGCGTAAGTATCCCCTAGCCCCGGGATTTATGACAAATCGAGCCCTATTTGGGCTGCCAACCCGCAAGGCCCGACCAGCGCGGATCAACCTTCTCGTGTGAATGGCCTGAGCCGAGTTTCTCCAGCCGCTCACCACACTCACTACATAGTCCCTGACAATCTGGCTTACATAGGGGGTTAAGTGGCATTGCTAAGACGACTGCATCGCGTATCGGGGTTTCGATATCAGCGAGATCGCCATCCATGGCAAATGTCTCATCATCGTCCTCTTCGTCTTCGGATTTTCTACTCTCATACATAAATAGTTCACGAAACTCTTGATCCACATCTTCTCTCAACTCATCTAAGCAGCGACCGCACTCGCCCTCAGCATCACTTACTACTCGTCCAGAGATAAGCACTCCGTCAGATACAGCCTCAGCTTTAAAGTCAATCTTGAGATTACTCCCAGCCTTGATTGCAAGCATCGGCGTTCCAATGGGCTCAGGCGCTGCAAATTCAAGGTGATAACTCTTCATCTCCCCCGCTCTACGCGGTAACTCATGGAGATTCACTTTAAATGGGGAATGGGAATTACTTTTCATTCGTCCGCTAGTTGAGAAAGAACATCCTTATCACTAGCTCCAGCCAATCGTTCACGTCCGCGGTTTACCGCTTCGAGGGTCTTATTCAAGATAACTTCAAGGGTTGCAAGTCGCGAGTCAATGTATGCATCAACTTCTGCTCGCTCTTTCTCAACTTGTGCATGGGCCTCATCTACTAAACGACCTGCTTCCTCTCTAGCGGCAGCAACAATCGCAGTCTGCTCCACCATGCGAGCCACTTCCTCACGAGCATGTGCAATCAACTTTTCTGCAGATTGACGGCCTTCTTCGATTATCTCTTCGCGATGCGCCAGCAACTTCTTGGCGCTAGTGAAGTCGGTAGGAAGAGATTCGTTTATTTCATCAAGGATTCCTAGAAGTTCCCCGCGATGAACGACGCAAGAGGCAGAAAGCGGTACGGCGCGAGACTCCTTCACCATTGTTATGGCGGCTTGGATCTTCTCTAAAGATTCCATTACTTACCCCCTGCTTTAGATTTCAAGGCCTTCAACACTCCAGCTGGAACTAGCGCGGAAACATCGCCTCCGTACTTTGCTATCTCTCGTACGAGCGATGATGAGAGAAATGAATAAGCTGGCTTAGTAGCCATTAGCAAAGTATCAACACCCTTCAATTGAAGATTCATCTGTGCCATCTGCAATTCATAATCGAAATCACTTACAGCTCGAAGGCCTTTCACAATCGCCTTTATCTCATGAGTTTTACAGTAATCAACAAGTAATCCTGACCAGGTATCCACTTTTACATTTGCAAGATGTGCCGATGCTTCTTTTGCCATTGCAATCCGCTCTTCCATCGAAAAGAGGCCAGTCTTTGAGGAGTTAGCTAGAACCGCAATTGTTACTTCATCAAATAACCCACTCGCACGCTCGATTACATCGAGATGCCCATTAGTGATTGGATCAAAAGATCCTGGGCAGACCGCTCTTCTCATAGTGGGGCAACGCTAACACGCCTCGGCATAGTAGATAGTGGCGGAACCATATTTACGCTCCTTCAGCGGAGTGAATCCCGCGGGCCATTCGATGGCTTTACTCTTGGAGTCTCTCTCAATTGCGACTACCGAACCTTTTTTTAAAAAACCATTCTTGAAAAGTAATTTAAGCGAATTCATGACTTCTTCCATTCCTAATTCATAGGGTGGATCCATAAAAACCACATCAAACCTATTTTCGCTCACCTTATCTAGGTACCTCGATACCGCCATAGTAATGACGCTACTGCTTCCAATTCCTTGAATATTTCCCAACATCTCATGATTACTTCTTGCAACACTCGTTGCCTTCTCTTCTTTATCAACAGCTTGCACAAAAGCCGCACCCCGAGATAGCGCTTCCGCGCTCACTGCTCCTGAGCCAGAATAAAGATCTAGGAAGTGAAGATCACTCATCGAGCCGAATTCCGATTCCAAAGTTGAGAAGAGCGCCTCACGCGCGCGATCAGAAGTGGGTCGAACCGCGCCGGTAGGTGAGATTAGATTTCTGCCTTTGCCAAGGCCAGCAATGATTCTCAAGTTAGCCCCACTCTCACTTCTTCTCCAAGTAAGTTGCTCGCTCTTCTTGGCGCAATTTATCAACTTCATTGCTCAAGGCAGTATTTGAAATTAGTTCTGGATCACTATCGAGAATTTGTTCGGCCACAGTTCGAGCACGCATGATCACTTCTTCGTCACGGATTACTCGAAGTAGTCGAAGGTGTGACGTAGCGCCGGATTGAGCGCTACCTAAGACATCGCCCTCTCTGCGCTGCTCAAGATCTAATCGACTTAGCTCAAATCCATCGGTAGTGCTGGCTACCGCCTCTAGGCGAGCCATTGCAGGTGTGCCACTCGCGGTATTGGAAACTAATAAGCAGAGACCAGGAACGCTTCCTCGTCCAACTCGGCCCCGTAATTGGTGTAGCTGCGAGACGCCAAAGCGATCAGCATCCATGATCACCATTATTGAAGCGTTGGGAACATCGACACCAACTTCGATTACGGTCGTAGACACTAGAACATCAATTTCGCCAGCGGAGAATTTGCCCATAGTTTCTTCCTTCTCCGCGTTATTCATCCGCCCATGTAGAGCGCTAACTCGCGCACCCTTTAGAGCCTTATCTCTTAGTTGGGGAAAGAGCTCTTCAACTGAATACTTACCTTTTACTTCTTCGCTCTCGGATTCCCCAGACAATCTCCGGGCGATCGCTAATTCCTCACTTGTTAGCCCAAATCTAGAGAAATCTGAGTTATCGGTAGCCGAAATTCTGGGCGCTACAACATAAGCCTGTTGTCCGCGTGCTACCTCTTCAAGAATTCTTTTCCAAGCCCGCTCCAAGAACTGTGGCTTCTCATTTGCCGCAATGACATGAGTTTGAATTGGAGTTCTCCCTAATGGGAGCTCATCTAAAATTGAAACATCTAAATCTCCAAAGACTGTCATCGCAACTGTTCGCGGAATTGGCGTCGCGGTCATTACGAGAACATGTGGTGGGAATTCAGATCGGTTCCTTAGGGCATCTCGTTGTTCAACTCCAAAGCGGTGTTGCTCATCAATAACTAAGAGAGCTAGATCGTCGAACTCAATGCCTTCACTCAATAGCGCATGGGTTCCAATCAGAATTCCGATTTCGCCACTCTTCGTAGCCTTAAGTGTCTCGCCGCGATCGTTATTTGGTGTTGACCCAGTAAGTAGGGCAATTCGAGTAGAGATCTCCGCAGTTCCCAGCATTCCCTGAAGAGCAAGGTCGCCTAGGAGCTTTTGAAAGTTTTTGTAATGCTGTTGTGCTAAAACTTCTGTTGGCGCAAGTAGAGCTGCTTGGCCACCTGCATCAATGATTGCAAGCATCGCACGGAGCGCCACAATCGTCTTTCCAGAACCAACATCACCTTGCAAGAGTCGAAACATCGGCGAACTTCCATACAAGTCGCCTTCTATTTGGGCAGATACTCGCTTCTGACCAGCCGTTAGCTCAAACGGTAACCGAGAATCAAATTTGGCGAGAATGCCTTCTTTGTTGACTCTCTTTCGCAATTTTGTCCGCTGCTTCTTGATTTCATTCTTCCGGGCTAGGAGAAAGAGCTGCATTGTGAGCGCCTCATCGAAGGTAAGGCGCTCGCGCGCTAATTCAGCTTCCGCTAACGAACTCGGAAGATGTACTTGCTTTATCGCTTCGACCATCGTGGGAAATCCGAGCGCGCTGCGATATTGATCAGGGAGTGGCTCGGCAAGATCTCCCAAGGAATCAATTCCTAGCCGGACGCATTGCGCAACTTTCCAAGAGGGAAGCTTTTTTGTTGCCGGATAGACCGGCAAGTACTTTCCAGCAAAATCACTTACTGCTTCTTCTTTATTATCGCCATCAGGGATCAATAGATAATCTGGATGAGATAGTTGGCGCTTGCCTTTAAAGACTCCGACTTTTCCAGCAAAAAGGCCCTCGCGTCCTTCCCTTAGATCTTTAGTGCGCCAGGCTTGATTGAAGAATGTCAGGATTAACTTCGCCCTTCCGTCCGAGACAATTACTTCAAGGATTCCGCCCTTTCTCCCGGGAATCCGTTTCACATTTACCTTCTCAATCCGCGCCATGATTGTCACTTCTTCTCCCTCAACAAGCGCTTCAATATCGGTAAGTTCGCCGCGCACTACGTATCGACGTGGATAGTGGCGAAGGAGATCTTCTAAGGTCTCAAGGCCCAACTCTTCGGCAAGAACTTTCGCGGTTCGGTCGCCAACTACCTTCGTTAGCTTCACCGCCATATTTGCCATGCTTCATTCTCCCGAATCACCGCATGAATAGGGCGTATATCTGGGTCAATTGGCGCTTCGGGCGCCTCTCCGGCTAATCTTGCGCCCGCATTATTGAAGAATTGGAATTTGAACGAACCCAAGGAGTACGACCGTGGCATCTGTATGCGATATCTGTGGCAAAGGCCCGAGCTTTGGCAACAATGTCTCACACTCAAATCGCCGTACCCGTCGCCGCTGGAATCCGAACATCCAGCGCATCCGTACTCTTGTAAACGGTTACACCAAGCGCCAGAACGTATGCACTTCCTGCCTTAAGGCTGGAAAGGTCGCTCGCTAGCCTTTATTTCCAGCTGTGGGTAAATCCCTCAGCAGTGATTTCATTTCCATCAAGGGTAACTCCGCTTCCCGAGAGTACTTTCCCTATCTCTACAAATCCAGCTACGTCTTCACCTGAGGTGCCCAAGAGGACATGATCCTCACCGCCATTTAAAACCCAATTTAGAAACTGTTCGCTATCTATCTCTTTTAGCTCACTGCCCTTTAGCACCTCTGAATTCAAATTAATCCCAACTCCACTTTCCGAAGCAATATGACCAGCATCAATCACGAGCCCATCACTTATATCTATGGCAGAGTTTAACTTTGCAAAACTTTCGCGGTATTTCAAATAGTCAACATTGGGCGCTTTATGTTGGGTAATTGCACGTTCTTCAATCTTCGAACTGGCAACCTTGCCTTGCGTAAGTAGTGCAAGACCTGCGGCCGATGATCCGGGAAGATGGGAAACATAGACTGAATCACCTACTCGCGCTCCAGACCTAAGTAACGGTCTAGTTGTCTCACCTAACGCTGTAATTGAAATCGATAGTTGCTGCCCTGAAGAGATGTCACCACCGATAACTTGTGCCTCAACTAGATCTGATTCAAAAGCGATTCCTTTTGCAAGCTCGGTTGCACTGCTTACATATTTATCCGGAAGAACTACCGTAACGAGTACGAACTCTGGCCAGCCACCCATCGCACAGAGATCGGCCAAGTTCGCCGCAGTAATCTTTCGACCCACTTCAAATAGCGAGCTCCACTCTGGCTTGAAGTGAATACCTTCAACAGCGACATCAGCACAAGCAATAACTTGCTTGTTCGAGGTGAAGACTGCGCCATCATCGCCATTTGGAACAGAGAGGTTAGGTTTAGCAGGGCGCGCAAAGATCGCCTGGATCTGTCCAAGCAACTCCGCCTCTTTCATCTCAACCCCTTCCGTTAGCAAGCCTAAGTGCGCTAGCCTAAAGAAATGTCGATACAGGCTTACATACTCATCCAGACCGAGGTCGGAAAAGCAGGCAGCGTTACAAAAGCCATCGGTGGAATCGCCGGAGTCACTATCGCCGAATCAGTGACTGGACCTTATGACGTGATCATGCGGGCTGAAGCTGCAAATATGGAGGAGCTCGGACGCACGGTATTAAATAAAGTCCAAGCAGTACCGGGCATCACCAGAACTCTTACTTGCCCAGTAGCAATCCTCTAATCCAATACTCCCCTAACCCGCAACACGCTTAACTTCAATTGTTGCATTAATGCTACATAGTATTTATGCTACATATGTGAGTAGAAATCCTGAGGAGCCGGTCTATAACCGGATTGAAGAGGTGAGAACAGATCTTGGACTCTCACGCCAAGATCTAGCCGACAAGGTCGGCGTCCATTACCAAACCATCGGCTACCTCGAACGCGAGGAGTACAGCCCATCGCTTGTCCTGGCCCTACGCATTTCAGAGGCTCTCAAAACTCCCCTCTCTGAACTCTTTTCACTCGCTCAATTCAAGAAAGGCAGATAAATGTCTGAACTATCGATTGTTATTGTGAACCTAGCTGCGCTGGCAATCGCTTACCTATACATCTACCCCAAGTATGCAGGTAATGATGTAAAGAGAATGGCTTGGTTAGACACCGCTGTAGGTGGAGTCGCTTTGCTGGTTTTGGCTCCCTTCAACTGGGGCTCCCCCAGTGATTACACATTCATCGCCTTTGATACCAGTTGGTGGATATTCGCCATTCTCTCCTACGCATTACTCGAGCTTCCGCTCTTCTATTTTTATGTGAAGGCACGTGGTCTTGGACCGGAATATCGCAACCTTTTCAAATCGAGTGGTGGATTCACCGAGATGGCAAGCGAGAAGTCTGTGAGAAAACAACTTTCGGATACAAAGTGGGATGGATTGAGGACTAGAGGCGCGCTTCGGTTTCTAGTTTTCGGAACAAACACGACGATGATCGTAGGCACGATATTTCTCTTCAGAGTTGGTGATAACGGTTGGACGGCGTTGTTATTGCTTTATTTGGTGGCGATTTTCGTCTTTTGGTTCCTACTCCGAACCGCAGTCAGGTTGATTCCTGATGCTCCAGATAGCGCCCTTGACGAGCGATTAATTCAAGAGCGAAATAGCGTTTATCACAGGGCTTATCAATACTTATTCGGTGTTTCTGCAGTACTAGCAGGAGCTCTCTTAGGTTATTCCGTGACCCAGGATTTAGGCGATGACAGCGATGGCTTTAACTACACCTTGCCATTAACCTGGCCGCAGATAAATGCAATCTTCTGGCTGGTCTTTGGTTATGCATACATGCTCCCCTCTCTAATCATGGCCTGGCGCGAGTCAAGACGCATGGATAGAAAATGATGCAGAGAGATTTAACCCCCGATGTACTCCGCGGATTTGCACTACTTGGAATCCTCGTCGTCAATATCCAGTTCATGGGATTACATAGCGAAGAAGGAGCCCGTGGTGAGTGGTTATCGGGTGCCGTTAATGGGAGCGCTGGCTTCATCATGGCTGCTCTCTTCGCTGGAAAGTTCTATCTACTCTTCTCATTTCTCTTTGGGTACAGCTCGGCCTACATCATCAAAGATGAACGAGGTAATAGAGGTCGCTGGATAAAGCGCTGCTTTGCTCTAATGTTCTTTGGGGCATTGCATTTCACCTTCTTATGGCACGGAGACATCATCTTCCTCTACGGTCTCCTTGGTCTACTTCTTCTCGCTTTCTTCTTTAGAAGTGATAGAACGCTCAAGATCTGGACTCGCGTTATATACATAGTCTCCTCTGTATTTATAACGCTAATTGGAATTCTTCTGTTGATTGGTGAACGATTCTTCCCACAGGAAACCAGCGCTGAGGTATTTGAGCCAAGGCTCAATGAAGTTCTCCGCAACGGCGCTTTTCTAGATGCAATCGGACCTCGTTTAGAGCTCTGGGTGTTTGGTCTCATTTCTGGCATCTTCTTACAAGGAGGATTGGCTTTCGCAGCCTTCCTTCTGGGCTTGCGTTTGGCGAGAAGCAAGTTTCTCTCTTTACCAATGGATCGCGCTCAGAATTCAAAGATGATCAAACGTGGTTTCCTACTTGGACTACCGATTCAACTAATTTCGGCTTTCACTGTAGTTAGAAATGAGCAAAGAACTGATCCCTCAGAAGCGATCTATCTATTCTGCCTCTTCGTAGCATTCATCTCCGCTCCCCTACTTTCAATGGCGTATGTCGGAGTGATCCGAAAGCTTGTCGAAGATAAAGCTGGATTAGTCGCCTGGATGAAGCCGGCTGGACAGATGTCACTTACTGTTTACATCTCACAATCCATCATTACCTCATTGATATTCGGCCCTTGGGGTCTTGGCCTCTTTGCCGAACTGGAGACTTGGTCAGTATTCACTCTAGCTCTTGTAATCTGGCTCTTCTTGGTTGCCTTTTCGAACCTTTGGCTAAAGCGATTCAGCAAAGGACCACTAGAGAAGTTGCTCGGTCTCTTAACGGGCAGGAACTCAAAACGTCAGAAGGCTTAACGAACGACGTTTTGAGAACGTCCTAGCGCACTTCGGCATAGCTCGCTGATTATCTCCTGGTAATCCTTACCAGTTGCGGCCCATAGCATCGGAAATACTGAGCGCGGAGTAAAGCCCGGCATAGTGTTTAGCTCATTAATAATCACTTCATTTTTATCGGTGAGGAAGAAATCAACTCTTGCTAGACCCTCGCAACCAAGAGCCACAAATGCTGTTACTGCGGCTTCGCGAATCTCCTTCGCCAGCGCCTCAGAAATATTCGCTGGAACATCAAAACTTGTCGCACCATCCAAATATTTGGCTTCAAAGTCATAGAACTCATGGGGTTCATGTACTCGCACTTCACCAAGAACTGAAGCGTGCGGTGTTCCATCAACTTCAAGAACGGCACACTCAATTTCTCTTCCCTTTATGGCTACTTCAACCATCGCTCTTGGGTCATGGCGATGGGCAGCATCGATTGCGGCTGGGATTCCGGAGGCATCTTTAACTTTTGTGGTGCCTCTACTAGAACCACTTCGCGCCGGCTTAACAAAGAGTGGGAAACCAAGGGAGGTAATTTTCGCTATCTCCATCCCTTGATTTGCATGCCAGTCACGTTGATGGACAGTAATCCCATCGGCAACTTTCATTCCGAAATCTGCGTAGATTGGCTTCGCAAAGGTCTTATCCATGGCAACAGATGAAGCGAGAACGCCAGAGCCGACATAAGCAATTCCAGCCATCTCAAAGAGCCCTTGAATCGTTCCATCCTCGCCATAAGCGCCGTGAAGAACTGGAAAAGCCAGATCAACTGCAAGGGGTTCGCCATTTTCCTTCTTGATCCCCGCACTTGAGATCGAAAGTTCATTCTTCTTCTCTGGAACCGAAGGAAGGCCATCTTCACCCGGAGTAAATGAATCATTCCCAGTTAGCAGAATCCAATTTCCGGTTTTAGTAATCCCGATAAGAATCGGTTCGTATTTGCTCCGATCAATCGCTTCAAATACACCAGTGGCTGAGATACAAGAGATCTCGTGCTCACTACTCCGTCCGCCACAGATTATGGCTACCCGGGTCTTGCTCATTGGTAATCGATCTCCGCTCCAGTATTTACGCGCATCAATCTGATGATGGCCTCAGTAGGGGTAATCGTATTAGTAACTACATCAGCAACAGCCTCCATGATCGGAACTTCCAAGCCAACGGAGTGGGCCAACTCGACGATCGAACTCGCAGTTGCGACACCTTCCACAGTTGAAGTCGCTTCTTCAACCGCCTTCTCCATCGAGCCGCTTCTGCCCAGCGTTTCACCGAATGAGCGGTTTCTAGAGAGTGAAGATCCGCAAGTTGCTAGGAGATCACCTACCCCAGCAAGGCCAACAAATGTAAGTGGCTTCGCGCCGCGCGCCATACCAAGTCTTGTCAATTCATTTAATCCGCGAGTAATAACTAGCGCTTGCGTATTCTCACCAAATCCCATTCCAATAGTCATTCCAACTGCAAGGGCAATAACGTTCTTTGCAGCAGCTGCAAGTTCACAACCGACTACATCAGTTGAGGTATAAGCACGGAAGTAGGGAGCATGAAACAACTCAGCCGTTAGATCGGCTAGCTCTTGAGAAGTTGATGCTGTGACTGCTCCAACAGGCTGGCGCATGACTACTTCTTGAGCAAGATTCGGACCGGTAATTATTGAGATTTGATCCTCATGTAACCCAAGAACTTCTTGAATTACTTCCGTCATTCTTAAATGTGTGCCAAGTTCAATACCTTTTAGGGAGGATATGACTGGCAGGTGGGTAGGAAATACGGATTTAAAATCAAATAAGTTCTCGCGCAACGATTGCGAGGGAATGGCAAGAAGCACCGCGCCGGCATCTTCAAAGACTTTCTCTTTACTGGTAGTTGCCGTTATCGAGTCAGAAAGCTCTATGCCGGGAAGTGATTTGCTGTTTCGATGTCTTTCGTTGATCTCGCTTGCCACTGCAACATTTCGACCCCACATCGCCACTTCATTTCCGGCATCACTTAAGACTTGCGCCAGAGCGGTCCCCCATTGCCCGGTACCGAGAATTGAAATCTTCATCGCTTCTTCTTGAAGTTTCCAGTTCGTGGAAGGTTCGACTTCTTTGGATCAAAACGAAGTGCCGGAGCTTTTTCGCCACGTAATACTTCAAGGAGTTTAGTTATCTCATCCATTATCGCCTCGGTCGCTTCTTCAACCGCGGCAAGATCATCGGCTTTCCCTTTCCACTTCGATAAATCAACTGGATCTCCCATAATTACTGAAACTTTGGTGCGGGGAAAGAGTTTTATCTTCTTCCCATAGGGCGGAATGACCTTTTCGGTTCCCCAGGATGCGCACGGATAAATCGGAACACCCGTTTGTAGCGCCAAACGTGCTACACCGGTCTTGGCTTTCATTGGCCATAAATTTTCATCGCGGGTAAGTGTTCCCTCTGGATATACCCCGAGAAGATGCCCTGCTTTCAAAACTGCAATCGCATGTTCATAGCCCTTTATTGCATCCTTTGATTCGCGGGTTACTGGAATCTGTCCGGCAGCCTTTATGACCCAACCAATGATTGGAATACGGAAGACTGATTCCTTACCCAGATAACGAGGCGCCCGACCATTGTTATAGAGAAAGTGTGAGAAAGTTAGAGGGTCTAAATAAGAAAGATGATTACAGACAACAATGGCAGCGCCACTTTTCGGCAACTTATCAGCGCCACGCCAATCCCGCTTAACTATTGCATTAAGGATTGGGCGCATAATCCCCGCCCCCAATTTAAAAGCGAAATTAGAACCTAGCGGTTTTCCTTTTGGCGGTTCATAAGAGATTTTTAAATCGCTCTTCTTGGAGCTCATAGCGGAAGCCTAGAGGCGCGAATAAGGGCCACGCGCAATCGCGTGGCCCTTACTGAGAAGTAATTTACTTCCTCTTGCCCTTCTTTGCCTTCTTCGCAGCCTTCTTAGGAGCCTTCTTGGCTACCTTCTTTGCTGCTTTCTTAGCTACTGGCTTAACGACAGGAGCTGGCTTTGGAGCAGGTCCGAGCTTGCGTGCGCCAGCGATTGTCTCCTTGAGCGCCTTAGCCGGGAGGAAGCGAACTTTCTTGCTCGCCTTGATTTGGATTGTCTCGCCGGTGAAAGGGTTACGGCCCTTACGTGCCTTGCGATCAACCTTCTTGAACTTTCCAAAGTCGTTGATTGTTACATCTTCGCCCTTGTGGATGTTGCGCACGATGGAGTCGAAGACGATCTCGACAGCGTGAGCAGCCTCTTTCTTGCTTCCGTTGAAGTGAGGTGCCAACGAAGCAATGAACTGGGTCTTGTTCATTTAATCCCCTTATTTACGCGTAAAGTTAAGCGTTCGCTTAACGTGCTCCTCAATTTACGCAGTGAAAAGCGCTATTTGGCGCATATTTCTCGGTGTGTCGCAATATTTCAAATATTGATTAATCGCGATTTTTTCACTTTTTATGCGTAAAAAACCCTCAATTACAGGTTTAGAGTCGGTGAAAAACTCTCTTTATGACAAAACTGGAAGCGTTTTTGGCTTGAATTTCGCCCTTTTCGACTCAAATCCTTCAACGAGATCGGTGTGACGAAGCGTCAAACCAATGTCATCAAGGCCTTCCATCAATCTCCAGCGGGTGTAATCGTCTAAATCAAATCCAACGCTCTTGCCGTTATAGCTCACCGTACGACTCTCAAGATTTACGCTGATAGAAGTCTTCGGATCTCGCTCTATAGCGTTCCAAAGCGCTTCGACTTCTTCTTGGGGCAAGATCACTGTTAGTAATCCGCCCTTCAATGAGTTCCCGCGGAAGATATCGGCAAATCTGGATGAAATGACAACCTTAAATCCATAATTTTGTAGCGCCCAGACAGCGTGTTCTCTGGAGGAGCCAGTTCCAAAATCAACTCCGGCTACCAGAATAGTGCCACCGTGATACTCGCTCTTATTTAGAACAAAATCAGGGTCACTTCGCCAAGCCGCAAATAGACCATCTTCAAACCCAGATCGGGTAACTCGCTTTAGATAAACAGCAGGGATGATCTGGTCGGTATCAACATTGCTCCGTCGAAGCGGAACTCCGGTGCCAGTATGAGAGATGAACTTCTCCATTTTCTAACTCCTTATAAATCCGCCGGTGAGGCAAGCGTTCCCTTGATTGCAGTCGCTGCTGCAACAAGAGGGCTGACTAGATGGGTTCTTCCGCCTTTGCCTTGGCGGCCTTCAAAATTTCGATTAGATGTGGATGCCGAACGCTCTCCAGGCTTTAATTGATCAGGATTCATTCCCAAGCACATTGAGCAACCAGCGCTGCGCCATTCCGCTCCAAATTCGAGGAAAACTTTATCGAGGCCCTCGGATTCGGCTTGTAAGCGAACTCGAGCCGACCCTGGCACCACGAGCATCCGAGTATTTGACGCCACTTTCTTGCCCTTGATAATCGCCGCAGCGGACCGTAGATCTTCAATTCGGCCATTTGTACAGGAACCGAGAAAGACGGTATCAATCTTTATCTCTTTCATCGGCGTACCGGCTTTGAGATCCATATATACAAGCGCGCTCTCGGCCGCTCGTCGCTCTTGTTCATCACCAAAGGATTCTGGAGTTGGCACCGCTTGATTTAAAGGAACGCCTTGGCCCGGGTTTGTTCCCCAAGTTACAAATGGCGAGAGTTCATCGGCATTTAAGTAGATCTCTTTATCAAACTTGGCATCAGCATCGCTCTTTAACGTATTCCAGTATGCAAGCGCTGCATCCCAATCAGCGCCCTTTGGTGCATGAGGTCTTCCCTTTATATATTCAAAAGTGATTTCATCTGGAGCAATTAGTCCGGCGCGAGCTCCTGCTTCGATTGACATGTTGCATATGGTCATTCGCGCTTCCATCGAAAGTTCCCGTATGGCACTTCCCCGATATTCCAGGATGTATCCCTGACCACCACCAGTTGATATCTGGGCAATCACGGCCAGGATTATGTCTTTAGATGTAACGCCTGGCTTTAATTTTCCTTCGATATTTACCGCCATCATTTTTGGCTTTGTGAGCGGCAAGGTCTGGGTAGCTAGAACGTGTTCGACTTCGCTAGTTCCAATTCCAAAAGCGAGCGCGCCAAATGCACCATGAGTCGATGTATGTGAGTCGCCGCAAACTATCGTCATTCCTGGTTGGGTAATACCAAGTTGTGGACCAACGACATGGACAATGCCTTGCTCGATGTCGCCGAGTGAATGGATTCGCACACCAAATTCGGCGCAATTTTTCCTCAAGGTATCGACTTGTAACCGTGAGACCGGATCAGCTATTGGCCTATCGATATTGAGGGTTGGAACATTGTGATCCTCAGTTGCGAGCGTTAACTCAGGGCGGCGAACTTTTCGCCCGGTTAGCCTTAAGCCATCGAATGCTTGTGGGCTAGTGACTTCATGAATGAGGTGCAGGTCGATATAGAGCAGATCCGGTTCACCCGTAGCGCTTCTAACAACATGATCTTCCCAAACCTTCTCTGCGAGCGTTCTGCCCATACGACCCCCTAACTGCTTCATTTTGCTTCTCAATTAATGAGATGGCATTATCAGATTATGGACAAGAAGAATAGCGGAGTCGGCGTATTAGATAAAGCCGTGCGCATTCTTACCGTCTTAGAATCTGGACCACACTCACTCTCTGAGTTAGTTAAGGCGACAAAGATTGCTCGTCCCACTGCCCATCGCCTCGCTGTTGCACTCGAGTTTCATCGTCTAGTCGCACGTGACTTAAATGGCCGATTTATTCTGGGCCCGCGCAATGGCGAGTTCGCTGCTGCTGCGGGCGAAGATCGATTACTTATTGCAGCCGCCCCAGCGCTCTCCGCGCTGCGCGATGCGACTGGTGAGAGCGCGCAGCTTTATCGCCGTCAAGGAGATCAAAGAATCTGTGTTGCTGCTGCTGAGCGGATGTCGGGATTGCGCGACTCGGTACCAGTTGGAGCGGCGTTAACCATGGGAGCAGGTTCGGCTGCTCAAGTACTTCTTGCTTGGGAAGATGCAGATAAATTACATCGCGCGCTAACGAGCGCGAGATTTAATGCCGCGGCATTATCAGCAGTAAGACGTAGAGGTTGGGCACAAAGCATTGGTGAAAGAGAACCGGGCGTGGCTTCTGTTTCGGCGCCAGTCCGCGGTCCAAATAATCGAGTTATCGCGGCTGTAAGTATTTCGGGGCCAATTGAGAGATTAGGAAGACAACCGGGAAGACTTCATGCGGCAGCAGTTGTTGCAACAGCGGTAAAACTAAGTGAGTTTCTTGCAAAGAAGAGCTGACTTCTAAGAATTCTTAAACACTTATAACAAACATGGCAGCCCCGAAGGGATTCGAACCCTCGTAGCTGGCTTGAGAAGCCAGAGTCCTAGGCCACTAGACGACGGGGCCATGTTTTCCTTACATATTAAGTTTTTCAACTTCTTCTTTGATCAATCTAGCTGGGGTACCAGGACTCGAACCTAGACAAGCTGAACCAGAATCAGCTGGGCTGCCAATTACCCCATACCCCAAATTGACCCGCTCTCGCGAGCGACAAAGGATACCCCGAGAAAAGCATCTGTTCTAACTGCTTATCTGATGGCGCTCTTAAGCCTCGATAAGCAACGTTCTCTTCCGAGTAACTCCATCGATTCAAATAGTGGTGGCGAGATATGACTTCCTGTAGTCGCAATTCTTACTGGCCCAAAGGCGTTTCTCGGCTTTAACCCAAGTCCATCGATTAATGAGTTACGAAGCGCAGACTCGATTTGTGTGTGGCTCCAATCGGTGACTGGCTCTAATGATCCAAGTGCAGCTGCAACAACTTTCTGGGCATCAGCTTCACCGATCTTTGCTGCGCTATCCGCGTCAAATTCGACTTGTTCCACGAATAGAAACGAAAGCATCGGAATAACTTCTTTTAGGCGGACAATTCGCTCTTGGATTATGGGCAGCGCCTTCTTTACCAAAGAAACTTCTGCGTTAGAGCCCGTTATCACCTTTGAGGCGATTAGGAATGGCAGCGCACGCTCTAGAAAATCTTCAATACTTAAGGCTCGGATCTTGTCACCGTTTATAGCCTCTAATTTCTTCATATCAAAGCGAGCTGGCGAACTATTTACTCGCTCGATTGTGAATAGTTCAACTAACTCCTCCATCGATATATTTTCGCGGTCATCTCCGGGCGACCAACCAAGTAGCGCTAAGTAATTACAAATTGCTTCCGGCAGAAACCCTTCTTCGCGATACCAAGCGATTGAGACTTCGCCATTTCGTTTTGAAAGTTTTGCATTATCAGTACCCATGACAAAGGGAAGATGTGCGAACTCAGGAAAATCCGATGGAGCAACTCCCATCGCTTGATAGACGCGAATCTGGCGAGGCGTCGAAGAGAGTAGATCTTCGCCCCGAAGTACATGAGTCACTTTCATTAGAACATCATCGACGGCTACTGCCAAGGTGTAGAGCGGAGAGCCATCCGCGCGCATTAAGACAAAATCAGGTACATATTTGTGCTCGAAAACTACTTCGCCACGAATGAGATCTTTAAATCGAGTTTCTCCATCGGGCATCCGCATACGGATTACTGGCTTACGACCTTCTGCTTGGTACCTTAAAATTTCCTCACCCGCAAGCGAGCGGCATTTACCGTCATAACCGGGCGCTTGATTGGCCTGACGCTGTGCTTCACGCCGCGCTTCGAGCTCCTCTGTTGAGCAGTAACAGTTATAAGCATCGCCATTTTTAAGAAAGGTTTTGGCCCAATCGGTATAGATCTCAAGACGCTGGGATTGGAGATACGGGCCGAAGGAGCCGCCAACTTCAGGGCCCTCATCCCAGTTAAGTCCCAACCATTTCAAGGTATCGATAGCGCGAGCTATGTATTCATCAGTAACGCGTTCTCTATCGGTATCTTCAATACGAAAAATTAACTTTCCGCCGGTATGCCGGGCGTAAGCCCAATCAAATAGAGCGGTGCGGATATTTCCTACATGCAAATCACCAGTCGGTGAGGGTGCAAACCTCGTCCGGATTTCTCTCTTTGCCAAATCAGCCACGCGCAGATACTCGATTCGTAAGTTCGCCTAAACCTTCAATGGCAATCTTAACTTCTTTACCGGGAATTACTGGTCCTATGCCGGCTGGAGTTCCGGTAAGAATTACATCACCAGGCAAAAGTGTCATCGCACTAGTTATAAAGTTAATGATTGTTGGGATATCAAAGACCATTTCATCTAGATGTGCGTCTTGCTTTATCTCGCCATCAACTTCGGCGGTGATGCGCTGTTTAGCAGGAAGAAAATCGGTATCAATCCAAGGACCGATTGGGCAGAAAGTATCGAAGCTCTTGCCTCGGGTCCATTGGCCATCGCCCTTTTGAATATCGCGAGCAGTAACGTCATTGGCAATGGTGTATCCAAAAATCACATCTTTGTACCGCTCTTTCGGAACGTCTTTGCAGATTCGCGAAATCACAATCGCTAATTCAGCCTCATGATCAACTCGCTCGCTCTGGATGGGCCAGTTGATGAGGTCATTAGGGCCAATCACAGATGTATTTGGCTTGAGGAAGATGATTGGCTCTTTGGGGACCTCTCCCCCCATCTCGGCAGCATGATCGGCGTAGTTTTTACCAACGCAGACAACTTTGCTCCTTGGAATCACGGGCGCCAAGATTCGAACGCTCTCGAGTGGAATTCGTTCCTCTCTAATTTGAATCCCGGAATAAAGTGGATCACCATTTACAAGTCGAATAGTTGAGTTATCTTCGAGGATGCCAAATAGCGGGTCGCTTCCCAAGTTTGAACCTGTTGGTGGAGTGAAACGGAGAATGCGCACTAGGAGACCTTAAGGCTTTACTTCCGTGCTACCGCGCTCCACCAGAACTGTTCCAATTCGGTGCCTCCTGCCAACAGGACGTTCTGCTGTGATTTTCCATCCGCTTAGTTCAATCTCGCTACCGGGAATAGGTACTCGACCCAAGAGTTTGGCCATATAACCGCCAACCGTATCGACTTCCTCAAGTTCATCTTTTTCAAACTCAATATCAAGATGATCTGCTAAGTCCTCAATGTGAAGCCGCGCTGAGACTCGCGCTTTTTTACCCTCCTCGAGCCATTCGATTTCTTCTAGAACATCGTCATACTCATCAGCGATTTCACCGACGATCTCTTCTAGCAGATCTTCGATAGTAATTAAGCCTGCGGTGCCGCCATACTCATCAACCACAATTGCGAGATGAATCTGGTCGCGCTGCATCTCCTTCAACAGCTCAGCCGCCGTCTTTGTCTCGGGAATAAAGGTTGCGGGCCGGACATGATCTGAGACTAATTCGGTCTGTTCGGACTCACGATATTCAAGGGTCCGCTTTGCTAAGTCCTTTACATAAGCAATTCCCATTATTGTGTCGAGGTTCTCGCCGATAACTGGGATTCTCGTAAACCCAGACCTTAGCGCGAGGGAAAGTCCCTGGCGGAGATTCTTACTTCCTTCGATCCAAACCATTTCAGTTCTAGGAACCATCAATTCGCGCACCAAGGTATCGCCCAACTCAAAGACTGAGTGGATCATCTCGTGCTCAGACTCTTCCACTAAGCCACGCTCATGCGCTTGATCTACTAGATCTCGAAGTTCTGCTTCGTTAGCAAATGGACCGGTCTTAAAACCCCTACCAGGAGTTATTGCATTTCCAACCGCAATCAGAAGCTTTGTTATCGGTCCAAGTATCTTGGAGAGAATTACCGCCGTGATACTCGCAGGTACTATCCAGGCACCGGCATGTTGTTTACCTAAAGTTCTAGGCCCTACTCCAACTACAACAAATGAGAGAACTAGCATCGCGCCAACCGAGACGCTCATCGCAACAGCTAAGGAAGCAAAGAGATCAATTAGCGCTTCTGCCACAATCACAGTTGCGGTCAATTCCGCGGCCTTTCGAACGAACAAGACAACATTTAAATATCGCGCTGGTTCAGAGAGAACTCGCTGTACCCATGCCGCTCGCTTTGAGGATTTACTCTCAAGTTCTTCAACGAAGACACGCGAAATCGAATTTATCGCGCTCTCGCTTCCAGCTAAGAAGCCGGCAAAAAGGAGTAATGCAACAACAACTGAGATGACCAAAATGCTCACGCTTGAATCCGCCAACCTTTCAAGTAATCATCTTGTAGAGAAAACATGACTTCTTTCTCTTCACTTTCGCGATGGTCGTATCCGAGCAAGTGCAGCACGCCGTGGATAGTTAAGAGCTCTAGTTCATCTTGCAATGAGTGGCCCGCCTCCTTGGCTTGAAGCTCTGCATAACTTGGACAGAGAACGATATCCCCGAGTACGCCCGGTCCATCAGCCGCCGAATTTGGCTTCATTTCATCCATCGGAAATGAGAGGACATCGGTCGCACCAGGCTCATCCATCCACTGGAGATGCAGAGTACTCATCTCAGATTCATCAACAATTGAGATGCTCAGCTCTGAATCTGGATGGATTCCGAGGCGTTCTAGTGAGTATTGCGCCACCCCTTTGATTCGCCCCTCGTCACACTTCACAGTAGCAAGGTTTGTGAGTTCAATGTTCATAGCGCCGGCAGTCAACGACTGCGGTTAGCGATCACTCCTTAACGAGCGTGGCTTATTAGCGCGCCGCGCAGCACGGTTTCCATCTACATGAGAGTCAAATCTTCCATACGCGTCAACAATCTCACTCACCAATCTATGGCGTACGACGTCTTCTGAGGTTAGATCCATGAAAGAGATATCTGTGATTCCTTCCAAGATGGAACGAACGATTTGAAGTCCTGATTCCTGATGATTGGGAAGATCGATCTGGGTGATATCCCCGGTCACTACCATCTTTGATCCAAAACCCAGACGAGTTAGGAACATCTTCATCTGTTCTGGGGAGGTGTTCTGAGCTTCATCGAGAATTATGAATGAATCATTTAGTGTTCGGCCGCGCATATAAGCAAGCGGCGCGACTTCGATAGTTCCCGATGACATCAACCTAGGAATCGCATCTGGATCTAGCATGTCATGAAGAGCATCAAAGAGTGGACGAAGATAAGGATCAATCTTTTCGTGAAGCGTTCCCGGTAGGAAACCTAACCGCTCGCCAGCCTCAACAGCAGGACGAGTGAGAATTATTCGATTTACTTGCTTTGATTGAAGAGCCTGAACCGCCTTGGCCATCGCAAGGTATGTCTTTCCAGTTCCAGCCGGACCAATTCCAAAGGTAATTGTGTTCTTATCTATGGCATCTACATAGCGCTTCTGATTTACCGTTTTTGGTCGGATTGTTTTGCCGCGATTGCTGAGAATATTTAGCGTCAGAACTTCAGCTGGGGTCTCATTGCCGTCACCGAGAATCATCGCGATTGAACGTCGCACCGCATCATCACTTAAAGGCTGTCCCGCTCGAACCACCGAAAGGAAGTTTGCAACTAGCTTCTGGACGTTTTGGACCGAGCCAGTTGGGCCGCGAAGAATTACCTCGTTGCCTCTGACAGTAACCGCTACCTCCGGAAAAGACTTCTCGATAGCGCGGATGTATGAATCATTTGGTCCAGTTAGGGCAACGCTTGGGATATCTTCGGGAAGCGTTAGAACCGTTCTCTCCATTAGCCCCATTCTAGTCCTGTGACTTCTGGATGCGCTTGCCTTAACCAGGGGGCCAACCGAACGCTCTTCCGCCAAGGAGATGTAAGTGAGCGTTAAATACCGATTGACCAGCCGCCTCACCAGTATTGAAGACGGTTCGATAGCCCGGCAAATTCAAATCGACTGAGAGTTTCTTAGCTGCCTTAAAGAGTTCTGCGAGCGCGCTTGGTTGAACTTCTGCAAGTTCGGCAGCGTTCTCCACATGTCTCTTCGGAACTATCAAAATGTGAGTCGGTGCTTGCGGATTTAAATCGGGAAATGCAACTAAGTCGTTGTTGTCAACTAGTAAGTTAGCGGGAATCTCGCCGGCAATAATCTTACAAAATATGCAATTCATGAATAGGTTCTACCAGATTCCGAATCCACTTTGAACTGCGGCAAGTGCTGCGACGCCAGCATGCGCGGAGCGAAACACCGGTTTACCAAGAACTACAGATTGCGCCCCCGCCTTCTCAAAGAGCGCAGCCTCATCATCGGAAATTCCGCCTTCTGGCCCAATAATCAGATTTACTTCACGAGGGGGTTTTCCGGTAACAACATCAGAGAATTTGTTCACACCAGATTCATGGAGCATTAGCGAAAATTCACTATCTTCGATCCGCTCTTTGACTTGTGATGTTGAGTGAATATCCAATATTTGCGGAATCCATGTCCGACGCGACTGTTTGGTTGCCTCCCGAGCCCATGAGCGCCACTTGGAGAGCGCATCTTTATCTTCCTTCCATTGTCCAATGGATCGCGAAGCCGACCATGGAATGATGATGTCGGCCCCACCTTCGGTTAATAGTTCAAGGGTCTCGCGCGCTCGATCGCCCTTAGTGAGCGCTTGTATAACTATAAGTATTGTCCTTGCTCTCGGCTCATCGACCACATCCAGGATGCGACAGCCGATGTTCCGCTTATTTATATCTAGCACTTCAACCTCTGCGCGACGACCTGCACCATTTGTTACTGCGACCCGCTCGCCCACTTTGATTCGGGATGCCGAAGCTGCGTGATGCGCCTCATCGCCCTCGATGACTAGATCGCCACGATCAGGAATATTCTCGACAATAAATAACGGAAGCATCTACCCTCGAAAAGCCTCTTTAAACTTTGCAAAGAGACTTGAGTCGCTATTTCTTCGAACTTGGCCACCAATAGTTTTCTCGCCGCGTAACTCCGCAAATGACTTCAGTAGCTCGGATTCCGCCTTAGAGAGCTTGGTAGGAATCTCTACATTTATATGTACAAATAAGTCGCCACGCGAACCGCTTCGAAGTCGAGTCATACCCTTACCCTTAACCGGGATCATCTCCCCGCTCTGGGTTCCGGGCTTAACTTCGACTTCAATCTCCCCGTCAAGAGTCTCAACTTTCATCTTCGTACCTAACGCCGCCCCGGTCATCGGAACATTTAATTGAAGATGAAGGTCATCTCCATCCCGAACTAAGAAATCATGGTCAGCCACAATTATTTCTACATATAAATCACCGGCCGGGCCGCCTCCGGCACCAACTTCTCCCTGGCCACTTAATTGAATCCGATTTCCAGTTTCTACTCCGGCCGGAATTTTCACATCGATATTGCGTTTTGCGCGAACTCGTCCATCACCAGCGCACTCCCGACATGGATTTGGAATTACAGTTCCGAAGCCTTGACAGGTACCGCATGGTCTAGATGTCATTACTTGTCCGATGAATGAACGGGTTACTTGTTGGACTTCACCTCTTCCTTTACAGATATCGCAAGTACGCGGTGAGCTTCCAGATTCACATCCATCACCACCGCATTTGTCACAAATAACAGCGGTCTCTACTCCGATTGACTTTGAGACTCCAAAACAGGCTTGATTTAAATCGATTTCAACGCGAATCAGCGCATCTTGTCCTTGGCGCATCCTTGGGCGTGGCCCTCTTGGCGCGCCACCGCCACCAAAGAACGCATCCATGATGTCACTAAATCCGCCGAAGCCACCACCAAACCCCGAGAATCCATCGCCACCTCGGTCATAAGAACTTCGCTTCTCTGGATCACTTAGTACTTCATAAGCAGCCGTTATCTCTTTAAAGCGATCTTGAACTTTTGGATCCGGATTAACATCTGGATGCATCTCGCGCGCTAACTTTCGATAGGCCCGCTTAATCTCATCTGAGGATGCGCCTCTATCCACGCCAAGCGTCGCGTAATGATCAGCCATTATCTGCCCTCATTTAGGAATCGCCCTACATAGCGAGCAACTGATTGCACCGCTGACATAGATGCGGAGTAGTCCATCCGCGTAGGGCCAATAACGCCAAGGGCTCCCAAGGAATTCCCATCATCGCCATATCCAATGCTTACCAAGCTTGTGCTCTTCAAGCTCTTATCCGGTTGCTCGGTTCCGATTCGAATACGCATTGAGTCACTGGAGTCACTCAAGAGACGAAGGAGAACAACTTGCTCTTCCAAAGCTTCGAGAACTGCATGGATATCCGAGGACGATGCATCACCTGATCTTGCCAAATTCGCAGTCCCAGCGATTGCTACTCTCTCTTCGGCTCGCTCGAGCGACATCTCAATCAAGTTAGAGATTATCAAGGCAACTGAAGTTCGTTCATTCCGCGGAAAGGCCTCAAGAAGACTTTCAAGTGAGCTCAGTACATCTGCCATGTTCCGACCAGCTACAACTGAATTAAGTCGATTCTTCAGATCTCCCAGCATTTGATCAGTGATGGGATGTGGAAGCTCGAGCACGCGTTGCTCCACGCGCCCGGTATTTGTAATCAATACCAACATTATTCGAGTCTGATTTAGCAAAACTAATTCAATATGACGGACCTTTGATTTAGTGATTGACGGATATTGAACGACCGCGACCTGTTTAGTTACTTGGGCGAGGAGTCGAACTGTACGCATGACAACATCATCTAAGTCATTCGCGCCTTCTAAGAAAGTTTCGATAGCGCGTCTTTCCGCTGTTGAGAGCGGCTTTACCTTCGCCAACTTATCGACAAATATCCGATAACCCTTATCTGTGGGGATACGCCCTGCGCTGGTATGTGGCTGGGTAATTAGCCCAGCACTCTCCAAAACTGACATTTCATTTCGAATCGTTGCTGATGAAATCCCGAGACCGTGGCGTTCTGCGATGGCGCGAGAGCCAACCGGTTCTTCTGTTGCAACGTATTCATCGACAATCGCACGTAAGATTTCTAACTGGCGCGTCTCGATATTCGATTCTTTATTCAAGTCTTTATTTAGGACCATTAATCCGTAACCCCTAGATAGTTGCAATCCCAAAAGTGGTCAGAATCAAGAGCAGCATCGCAGGAAAAGCGGTCTTTGCCTTGTTCGCGCGGAAGTGGAAGAAGATTGCGCCAGCCATTATTACCCAGAGGAAAATAAAGCCGTAGATTTTCAAATCCTTGTTCTCCAGAGCGAAACCAATCACCAGGCTTAGCGCAGCTAGCGTCTCAAGCATTCCAACTAAACGCGCAAAACCATCAGGGAAGTTGATATCTCTAGTTCCAGAGAGGCCGGCAGAGGAGCCACTCGCCTTTGATAGCCCAGCAATGAGAAAGATGACGGCAAGCAAAAGGGTGATGACGGTATGGGCGGTTTGCATAGGAAGTGAAGTTACTACACCAGCATTTCGCGCACGATTCGATCGGCTATCAGCCGCCCAGTTCTCGACAGAACAAGATGGCCTGCATCCCAATTGGCGCCCTCGATATGGCCGGAATCTCGATACTTGGCGACCTTTGCCATCTCTTCCTGGGTGAGGTCGCTAAGTGAAATTCCCTCACTCATGCGAATCTGCAACATTACAAATTCATCGCGCTTATTCGCCTCAGAGAGGAGCTCGCTACTAGCTTCCGGCGAATTACCGCTAGCCAATGCGTTTTGATATGTATTGGGATGCTTCACATTCCACCAACGTTTTCCTGCGAAATAAGAGTGCGCGCCTGGGCCCACTCCCCACCATTGCGATCCATTCCAATATGTAATGTTGTGACGGCACTCGCCACCAGGTTTTGCCCAATTGCTCAATTCATACCAATTAAATCCTCTTTGCTGTGCGGCTTCATCAAAGGTTAGATACTTTTCAGCAGTTTCATCATCTGGTGGGATTAATAACTCCCCTCGCTTCACGCGCGCTGCCAACTTTGTACCGGTTTCGACAATAAGCGCATATGCGCTGATGTGATCAATTGGGAGTGATAGCGCGCTCTCATAAGAGGTCTGCCAATCTTCGATAGTTTCACCAGGAACACCATAAATTAAATCGACGCTTAGGTGATCTATCCCTGCATCCTTAACAAGTTTGCATGCCTTAATAACATTCTCAGGGTCATGAGTACGATCAAGCGCAGCTAAGACATGAGGAACAGCGGATTGCATACCGAGCGAGATTCGATTTACGCCGGCGACAACAAGTTCATCAAGATAACTCGCTGACAAAGTATCTGGATTGGCCTCAAGAGTTATCTCAGCTCCAGGCTCAAGGTTGAACTCGCCCCGGACTTTGCTAATTACCCGGGCAATTTCGCTACTCGGTATCAGCGATGGCGTGCCCCCGCCGAAGAAGATGGTTGGGACATCCAAGGCGCCAACGAACTTCTTGGCCATTTCTATCTCACGCAAAACCGCGTCTATGAAGGGAGTGGTGATCAGAGATAGGTTTGCAGTATTGAGTTCCTGAGGCGTATAAGTATTGAAGTCACAGTATCCGCAGCGCTTTACGCAATATGGGATATGTATATAGAACGAGAGCGCGCCGACAGCGCTACTTCTTGGTTTTTCCACTTTCGCCATCCGAGTTTGTGGAGAGCGCGGCGATGAAGGCTTCTTGTGGGACCTCTACCTTGCCCACCATCTTCATTCGCTTCTTTCCCTCTTTCTGCTTCTCTAAGAGTTTACGCTTTCGAGTGATATCGCCACCGTAACACTTTGCAAGAACATCTTTTCGGATTGCACGAATATTCTCGCGGGCAATTATCTTCGCGCCAATAGCGGCTTGAATTGGTACTTCGAATTGCTGCCTAGGGATTAACTCACGCAATTTCGTAGTCATCATTACTCCATATGGATAAGACTTATCACGATGCACAATTGAGCTAAATGCATCAACGGTATCCCCCTGTAGCAGGATGTCCACCTTTACAAGATCGCCTTCTGCTTCTCCGATAGGTTCATAATCCAAAGAGGCATAACCCTTTGTGCGTGATTTAAGTTGGTCAAAGAAGTCAAAGACGATCTCAGCGAGCGGAAGGGTGTAGCGAATCTCAACGCGATCTTCAGATAGATAATCCATGCCACCTAAAGTTCCGCGGCGTGATTGGCAGAGCTCCATAATTGTTCCGATGTAATCAGTGGGCGAGAGAATTGTTGCCTTAACTATCGGCTCTAGAACTCTTGCAACTTTTCCATTTGGGTACTCACTAGGGTTAGTGACGGTTCTTTCGCTGCCATCTTCAAGGAATACTCGATAGACCACGTTGGGTGCGGTAGAAATCAGTGAGAGATTAAATTCGCGCTCTAGCCGTTCGCGCACAATCTCCATATGAAGTAGGCCTAAGAAACCGCACCTAAAGCCAAAACCAAGCGCAACAGAAGTCTCGGGTTCATAAACTAGGGCAGCATCATTTAGCTGCAACTTATCTAAGGCATCACGGAGAATTGGATAGTCATCGCCATCGATTGGATAGAGCCCAGAAAAAACCATCGGCTTTGGATCTTTATATCCACCAAGCGCTTCTTTAGCGGGGTTGTGATACGAAGTAACGGTATCGCCGACTCTTGAGAGACGAACATCTTTAACGCCAGTAATCAAGTAGCCCACTTCGCCCACGCCAATTCCGGCGCTAGAGACTGGTTCTGGGGAGATAACTCCGATATCTAGTAGTTCGTGGCGAACGCCAGTTGAAACCATCTGAATCTGCTCGCGCGGTGAGAGTTTTCCATCGAAGACGCGCACATAAGTAACTACGCCTCTATATGTGTCGTAAACCGAGTCAAAGATAAGTGCGCGCGCCGGGGCATTTGCAGAACCTATGGGAGCAGGAATCTGGGCAACGATTTGATCGAGCAACTCTTCAACTCCTGCACCAGTCTTTCCTGATACGCGGAGGCAGTCCGATGGTTTACATCCAACAAGTTTTGCAAGCTCTTCTGCAAACTTATCTGGTTGCGCAGCGGGTAGATCAATCTTATTTAAGACTGGAATAATGGTTAGCTCGTTCTCCATCGCTAAATAGAGATTTGCAAGAGTCTGGGCTTCGATACCTTGGGCGCAATCCACCAATAAAATCGCACCTTCGCAGGCGGCAAGTGATCTTGAGACTTCATAAGTGAAATCAACATGGCCCGGGGTGTCGATCATGTTAAGTATGTATTCCTTGCCATCTATTCCAGATTTCCACGGAAGGCGAACGGCCTGGCTCTTGATGGTTATTCCACGCTCTCGTTCAATATCCATTCGATCGAGATATTGCTCGCGCATATTGCGCGCTTCAACCACGCCGGTAATTCCAAGCATTCGATCAGCTAAAGTCGATTTGCCGTGATCAATATGTGCGATGATGCAGAAATTACGAATCTGCGCAGGATCAGTCTTTGAAGGCTGTGGCGCCTTATTTAATGGAATAGCGGGCATCGCTCGTCCGCCTAGTTCTTATTGATACGGGGTTTAGCGAACGCCGGCTTTATGGGCAGCTTTTGCCATAGCCGACTTCTTGTTCGCAGCTTGGTTGGCATGAATGACGCCCTTTGAAACCGCAACATCCAATTCACGTGAAGCGCTCTTAAGTTCGGTTGCGATGGTCTGGCTATCTCCTGAAGAGACTGCATCGCGGAAGCGACGAATAGCAGTCTTAAATGACGAACGGACCGACTTATTACGAAGTCTTGCTTTCTCGTTGGTCTTGATTCGCTTAATTTGAGACTTGATATTTGCCACGAAACTGCCTTCCTTTGCGTGCCTTTTACCCGCTTGATTACCCGTTTTTACGAGCGCCGAAGGGTATCAGCAGCACCGTGGAAGGCTCAAACCGAGCCTCCTGAAGCCACATTCTTGGCAATCGAAACCATCGCCCGTTCCAAGGCATAGATCGGAGCGGCCTCGCCGCCCTTTACACCAACATCGGCCCTGACCAATTCCTCAATAGCAAAAGTGATCATTCCCGGGCGCCACTTTGTTAGTTGTCGCCGCGCTTTATCGATCTGCCATGGAGCAAGCCCCAATTTGCCAGCGACCTCAAAGGATTTTGCATGGCGAGGCAAGTCCGAGACTTTTGCAAGAGCGCGAACTCCGTTTGCAACGGCTGAGACAATCATTACTGGATCGGTGCCCGTATCCAAGGCATTTCTTAGCGAGATCAAGGTCCCCCGAACATCCCCGGCAATCACAGCATCAGCAACATCAAATCCAGTGGCTTCAACTCGGCCTTGGTAGTAATTAGCAATATCTCCATCATCGATGACCGCCTTACCGGCATTGGTATCAAAGGAGATTTGGCTACAAGCCGCAGCTAACTCCCGGGTATCGCTTCCAGTTGCGCTAACTAGCGCCGATACAGCAGCGCTAGAAATCTTTCTTCCATGCCTAGTGAATTCTTGGCGGACAAACTCCTCTTTCTCGCTCTGCTTCTTCAAGGGTTCACAGGCAATGTACTCCGCCTTTAACTTCTTGATCTTCTCAACTAAACCTTTGCCTTTGACGCCACCTTTATGAAGAAAAATCAGATGGGTATTGGGATCTATCGCATCAAAACCCTCTAGGATTTCTTCTCCAACTTCGGCCGGTACATCTTGGAGGTCGCGCAGAATCACAACGCGCTTTTCGGAGAATAGCGATGGAGCGATTACTTCTCCGTAGCGACCAACTTCTAACTCTCCACCAACTAGATTCGTCCGCTCAAAATCTCTTCGCGCTTCCAAAGCTTCATTTAACGCCCGATCCGAAAGCGCAGCTTCGCCGCCATGAATAAGAAGTAGTGGGTTTAATGCCATGAAATCCGCCACCACTCCTTTCCTAGTCGCCGGGCAGAGAATATCGGCCGGGCAGAATCATCTACCTGCCAACTTAGGGCAATTGCACCATCCTTATCGCTTCTAAAGACGCTGCCTTTGCTCTCTAGGCTTGATATTAGCCCGTTATCTGGATGACCGTAAGAGTTACGCCCCACGCTAACTAGGAAGAGTGACGCACCCTCAAAAAACTTTGGCTCCTGATGTTTTGAGCCATGATGCGGAACCTTAATGACATCAACTCCTTCTAGATAACCAAGTAACTCTCTTTGCGCCCCAGGTTCTATATCCCCGGTTATCAAGATTCGAACTTGCGCTACATCAACTATGGCTACAACGCTCCGGTTATTTTCAGTAGAACCATCGCCAGAAATGGAGTCAAAACTCTCTACGCCAGTCTCGGGCCAGATAATCTCCAGCGTCGTATTCCCTATTTCAAAACGCTGACCACTCCGAGCAATTCTCTCTTGAATTGAATCAAATAAATCAACTTCGCGATTCAACCAAACCTCGCCTACTTCTCGACCGCCGACCCCAGTAAATCCTTGATAGTGATCGGCATGAATATGGCTGATTACAACCAATGGGAGCCGTTTAACATGGAATTGATCTAGGCAGCGATCAAGCAAACGCGGATCTGGACCTGCGTCAAAGAGGATGGCTGATCCCCCGCCAAGATTTATCAAGAGCGCATCGCCTTGCCCCACATCACATTGACCGACTCTCCAATTACTTCCCGGAAAAATGAACCGCTGGCTCGAGCCAATTGCTAGCAGCGCTAGCAGCGCGAGGATTGCTACCTTCCCTCCTAGGAATCTACGAAGCGTCAGTAAAGTTCCAATAAGAAGAATTACCGGAGCGCTCGTGACTAGAGCAGGCATCGACTCACTCCATCTGGAGATGTAAACAATCCAACTTGTTCCGATATTTGCAATCTCAAGAAGAAAGCGAGCCGCTGGCGCGACTGGAAGTATCAGCAACGTGGCAATGAAACCGAAGATTGTTACAAATGGAACTACTGGAGCTACCAGGATGTTGAGTAAAACCGTCCCTAGATTTAGCCCACCTGAAATGACCATTAAATAAGGAGCACAGAACAAGGTCGCAGCCGTAGGTATTGAGATCAATTCACCCACTGCTTTGGGGCCAGGTATACGAGCGGCAATCTTTGGAGCAAAGAAAATTAGCCCGCTTGTCGCAAGTACGCTCAAGATGAAGCCCGCTTCGAAGGCCTGAAATGGATTAATTAATAGTAAGAGTGAGATGGCAACCGCTAGAGAATTAACTCCTGCGTTGCGGCGACCGCTCAACTTCGCTACTAGGAATACAGCGGCCATAACTCCAGCTCTTAACACCGATGGAGTAGGTCGAACAAGAAGCACAAAGATGACAAGGGCAAATATTGTGATTGAACTCTGAATCGTTCGATTAGGAATGAAAAAGCCGATAATGGCAAAGAGAAATGCGCTAACAATCGCAAAATTTGCGCCACTCACCGCAGTTAGATGAGAGAGACCGGCCTCAAGCATCCGCTTTGAAAGGGCGCTACTTTGTAATGAGGTATCCCCAATAACCATACCCGGAATAAGTGCAGCAGAATCGCCACCAACTCCAGAAGTCGCCTCGCGTAGCGCAATACGGACTCGCTCCAAAGCCATTAATGACTTTGGTGAACTTATTAAACGCAGGGAATCTTCTTGGGCAATGAGAAGTGCTGCAATTTTTCGCTCTTTTGAATCAATCAATTGTCCTGATAACTTGATTCGCTGACCGGGGATTAATATCTCCTTGGACTCTACTATCACACGGATAGGGAGACGGATTCGGTACCGCAATTCATCGGTGGCAAGAGATTCAGCGCGCATCAAGAAAGTAGTTTTAGATTCGGTCAATCTTGAGCCAATCACTCTTGGCCGAGTTTTACTGGAGTCGCTACTTACTACGCCTTCAATTTGTACATTAGTTTTTACATTGGATTGAGCAAATTTGGAGAGTTCGCTTGATTCAAGCGCGGCCATATGAATAAGTAGTGCACTTACCCCAGTCATGGATGCGATCAAAACTGGAGTAATGGCTCGATTTCGAAAGAGAGCCAAGATAGGCGCCAAAAGCAGCGCCTTTAGCTCGAATACGTCAGCGAGTGCGATTCCCGCCCAGATTCCAATAGCAAGTGCGAGGGATTGGTAACGCTTGGTGTGTAATCTCAGATTGGGCATGCAGCCTCAAAGAGAGAGTCGGGACTTAATCCTCTCGAAAGTTTTCTCTCCTATACCCGGAACTTTTTGCAGATCTGCGATATCTACAAATGGCCCGTTGGCACTTCTAAAATCAACGATTCGCCTGGCGAGGACTGGTCCAATCCCAGAGAGTGAGTCGAATTGGGAGACGCTGGCGCGATTGACATAGACGGTTCCGCTAAAGGATTTGGAGCTAACCTTCTTCTTCTCCTCCGGTTTAACGCCGAGATATATCTGTTCACCATCTACTACCTTGCGAGCGAGATTAATTACGGAGAGATCTACGCCTTTTTTGGCGCCGCCCGCAGCGGATAACGCATCGACAACGCGAGAGCCATCAATAACGGGATACACACCCGGTCTCTTTACTTCTCCAGCCACATGTACAAGCAACATCTTTGATTCTGTGTTCTCAATAACCTTTATCGCGGGAGTTTCAACAGCCTCACCACGTGATGAGAGGAATAGGACTCCGGCAATCAGGATTGCAACTAGCGAGAGTGCGATAAGGGCTCGTCTTTGTTCAGTGGTGTATTCAAGCGTCTGTGATTTTAAATCTTCGAGTTTCTCTTTTAATAAGTTCATGGGCGTATCAGAACAGAGAACTCAAGGGAATAGTTCTTTATATCTGGGGCTGTGGATATTAAAGAACGATATTCACAAATTTCGGCGCTTTAGTAATTATCTTCTTCGGTGCTGCGCCATTTAACTCATCTTTGATCGCCGAATCGCTAAGGGCCATATCCTCAAGTTCCTTATCGCTTATACCGGGGGATACCTCGACACGTTTTTTGATTTTTCCATTTACCTGGAAGATTGCGGTGACCGAGTCCTCAGTCAACAGCGCCGGATCAACTTCTGGCCAGCCGGCGAGGGCTACGGAAGGCTTATGCCCTAACCGCTCCCACATCTCTTCGGCTGTATACGGAGCGATTAAAGAGAGTGAGATGGCCACTGTTTCGGTGGCCTCTCGAACTGCAGGATCGGCCGA
>JALRKE010000070.1 GCA_023254845.1 Candidatus Nanopelagicaceae bacterium
TATAACGAGTATCTATCTAAACTCGCCGAGCGCCGAAAGGACTCGTAGTATTCCCGCTATGGATCAGCTCTTCTCGTTACCCGAAGAATATGTAGCGCTACGTGAAAGCGTTCGTGCGCTCGCAGATAAGAAGATCCAACCCTTTGCGCATGATGTAGATGCAAATGCTCGATTCCCACAAGAAGCTCTCGATGCGCTACAAGGCGCGGGGCTAGCAGCGCCACATGTCCCAATCGAATTTGGTGGCGAGGGTGCTGACTCACTTGGCGTCGTTATCGTTATTGAAGAAGTCGCTCGAGTTTGTGCATCGTCATCACTAATTCCGGCTGTAAACAAACTTGGTTCCGTGCCGTTGATGTTGGGCGGAAATGACTCCCAGAAGGAACGTTGGTTAACCCAACTGGCAAAAGGAAAAGGCTTCTCATATTGCCTATCTGAATCAGAAGCGGGATCTGATGCTGCGGCGATGAAGACCCGAGCAGTTAAAAAAGGTGATGGTTGGGTTCTAAATGGAAGTAAGAAATGGATCTCACACGCTGGCGTATCCGAGTTTTACACCGTGCTTGCATCTACCGATCCGGAAAAGGGAGCTAAAGGAATAACTGCTTTTGTAGTTGAGAAGAGCGATCCAGGCGTTTCATTTGGCGCCCCTGAGAAGAAGATGGGCTTTAAGGGTTCACCAACTCGAGAGGTCTACTTCGATAACGTTGAATTTGGGGATGATCGAAGAATTAGCGAGATCGGTGGAGGCTTTGGCCTTGCGATGAAGACTCTAGATCACACCAGAATCACAATCGCCGCTCAAGCGCTCGGCATTGCCCAAGGCGCATTTGAAGTTGCAACTAAATATGCAAAAGAGCGACGCCAATTTGGAAAACCAATCTTTGATTTCCAGGCCGTTCAGTTCATGCTCGCCGATATGGCAATGGAGATCGAAGCTGCTCGACAATTAACTTACGCAGCAGCCGTCAAGAGTGAGCGCGGTGAACGAGATCTGACATTCTTCTCCGCCGCCTCAAAGTGTTTCGCGACCGATGTTGCCATGAAAGTAACCACGGATGCCGTACAAGTCCTAGGCGGATATGGCTATGTAAATGATTATCCAGTCGAGCGGATGATGCGAGATGCAAAGCTAACCCAGATTTATGAGGGCACAAACCAGATTCAGCGCCTAGTAATGGCGCGCAATCTCGGTGTAAATTAAATTCGAAGCAAATTACTCGGCATCAATACCATCTTGACTGGCACATCATGAATTTCACTTGGCAATGTCTCTACGAATTCAACTTCGTTAATTATCGCTAAGGAGATACCGGGAAAATCTCGAAGCGCGCGATCATAAGAGCCTCCACCTTGTCCAAGGCGAGTTCCCTTTGAGTCGATTGCCAGCGCCGGCACAATCATCAAATCAATAACACCGAGGAATTTCTCACCAATTGGTTCCTCCACATTTCCAGAGCGCTTAAGTTTCTCAAGAGCGCCATCCCAGTTTCGAAACTCCAATGAGTTATCTGATAAGCGAACTGGAAGCAATAACTTCTTTCCAGCTTCCAGAATTAGTTGATTTAGTTCTTCAGTATTTGGTTCATCGCCAAAAGAGCGATAGCTAGCGATTACCTTGGCGCTCTTGAATTCTGGAGATTCACTCAGCAAAGCAAGATTAAAGTGAGATTGGTTATCTCGGCGACGCAATCTGATTGATTCACGCAAATTCGCCTTCGTGTGCTCCATGGGATTAGCGTAGATATAGATCGACTCCAAGGTATCTTTTCCGCGTGAGCGAAAGTATTCGGGTAGCAGAGTTAGCCGCACAGCTCCTAGCCCTATCAAAGCCATTAGCCGCTTTTGATATGCCGTTACTAGATTCTCATGGCGCAACCCTTGCCGAAGATGTCTATCAAGGCGATCGATTAGCGCTTCGATCTGGCTCAAGAATTCGCTCTACCCAAATTGGTTTAGCCGCCTCCCTTGGCCTGGATCACCTTCCGACGCGGCCCCAGCCACGGGTTGTTGTTATCTCAGCCGGTGATGATTTAGTAGAGCCAGGTAAAGACCTTGGAAGTGGCGAAGAATTCGAGGTTAATTCATGGCTACTTACTACTGCGATGAAGGAGGCTGGCGCGGTTGGCTATCGAGTAACAACCATTCCAGAGACCGAAGACTCGCTTAAGGATGTTGTGGAAGATCAATTAGTGCGTGCTGATTTGATTGTTATCTGTGGTGAGAGCCATGATGAATCTTTTGACTTAATTTTCGGAGTACTAAGTCGATTAGGAGAAGTTAAGAGCGTAACTCCAAATATTGAAGGCAATGGTCGCCATGCATTTGGAACGATTGGCCCAGATAAAACTCCAGTAGTTGCACTTCCTGGAGACCCTATTTCCGCTTATATTTCAAATGAACTCTTTATCCGCCCCATGATTCGCAACATGATGGGTTTGTATGACATTCATAGGCCAATCACGCGAGCAACTCTTACCAATGATGTCGCTAGTGATTCAGGTAAGCACGCATTCATACGAGCAATCCTGTCTACCGATAACCCAAACCGCCGCCTGGTAACTGCGCTACCAAATCAAGATGATCTAATTGGCTTATCTGATGCAACGGGATTGATTGTTATGAGCGAAGAAGTAACGAGCTTTAAAGCTGGCGAAGAAGTCGATGTACTTATGTTGGAGCGGCGTTTTAATTAAACTCTTGCACAGGGTTTAATGGGGAAACAAATGAATTGGCCGATCGTCCTAAATGAAGGTGAGCTAACTCTTCAACCGCTTCGGCTTCGTGATCGCAGGGTTTGGCTCGACCTCCGGGCGCGAAATCGTGAGTGGCTAACTCCTTGGGAAGCCACTTCGCCTCTGATTGAGGAGCAGAAAACACTCCCAACTTATGTCGAGATGGTTAATTTCCATAAAAGAGAGGGAAAGGCGGGGCGCTCGTATTCATTTGCAATCTGGTTCCATGGCAAATTAATAGGTCAGATCACCCTAGGTGGCGTCTCATACGGTGCATTTCGTGGTGCACATATTGGTTACTGGATAGATAAAGAGCATGCGAATAAAGGGATTACTACTAGAGCAGTACGCGAGGTAACGCGCTTTGGGCTTGAGGAATTGCGACTACATCGGATTGAGATTGCGCTCCGCCCAGAAAATGGCGCATCCAAACGGGTGGCAGAAAAAGCTGGATTTGTTTTTGAAGGATTACGACCACGTTATTTACATATTGATGGCGGATGGCGAGATCACGTCGTCTTTGTAAAAGAGAACACGAGAATTTAGATTTCGGGGAAATACCCGAAAAGTCCAATTCCGCCCTTTAGGGTTAGGCGTCATGGGTTCGGGTTTGATCTACATCATCATCGTTGGCATGTGGATTGCCTATTTCCTCCCACGTTGGATTGCGAATCATGAAGAAGTATCTGGTCGATCCATTGAAAAGTTCGCCTCAACCATGAAAGTTGTTGGAAAGACTTCTGGTAACTCGAGCGATGATCTTGCTGAG
>JALRKE010000071.1 GCA_023254845.1 Candidatus Nanopelagicaceae bacterium
GAAGACGATTGGTGATTCTTCTTCTGGTTCAAAGCCGAGTAGTACAACATGGTCTGCGCGATCTAGATCTTTGTAATTTACTTCCTTACCGACTACATAAGTAGCCAGGAAGTCGCGTTCTTCTTTGCTAGAGACGCGAGCACGGAAATCAATATCGTTTGTCCCAAGTGCTATGCGCGCAAACTTTGCATAGCCATATGCATCTTCAAGGGTGGCGCGTCCACCGACAAGAACGGCAGTTCTATTTGCTTCAAGTCCAGCTGCCGCTGCCTGAAGCGCTTCTGGCCAGGATGCCTCTCTTAGTTCACCGCTCTCATCACGAACGAGAGGAGTTGTAATTCGATCTTTCTGGCTTACATACTTAAATGCCCAACGTCCCTTGTCGCAGTTCCACTCTTCATTTACCTGGGGGTCATCGCCAGCAAGGCGGCGGAGCGTCTTGCCTCGGCGGACATCGGTTCGCATATCGCAACCAGATGCGCAATGTTCACAAGCGGATGGAGTTGAGACTAGATCAAAGGGACGAGCGCGGAAGCGATAGGAGGCCCCCGTTAGCGCTCCAACCGGACAGATTTGGACGGTATTTCCAGAGAAATACGATTCGAATGGATCGTTCTCATAGATTCCTACTTGTTGTAGCGCGCCCCGTTCATTCAAAGTAATGAATGGATCGCCGGCAATCTGCTCTGAGAATCGAGTGCAGCGCGCACAGAGAATGCAACGCTCTCTATCTAGAAGAACCTGTGATGAGATATTAATCGGCTTCTCAAAAGTCCGCTTATATCCCTCATAGCGTGATTCACCACGACCATTACTCATTGCTTGGTTCTGTAAAGGACACTCACCACCTTTGTCGCAGACGGGACAATCAAGTGGGTGATTAATCAACAACAACTCCATAATTCCTTGTTGCGCTTTATCAGCAACAGGTGAAGTGAGTTGGGTGTTAACGACCATTCCTGGTTCAACCGGAATGGTGCAGGATGCCTGTGGCTTCGGGAATTTACGGCCATTGATTTCAATCTCAACTAGACATTGGCGACATGCTCCGACTGGATCTAGAAGTGGGTGATCACAGAATCTTGGGATTTGGATTCCTAGTTTCTCAGCAGCGCGAATCACTAGAGTTCCCTTTGGAACGGTAACTTCAAAACCGTCGATTGTTACTGTGATCATCTCAACTTGAGTATCTGGTTGTAGCTCTTGCGTGCTCATCGCTCACTTCCTGCTAACTCAAATACCGTCGACTTCGCTGGATCAAATGGGCAGCCACCGCTGCGGAGATGCTCCAAATACTCTTCGCGGAAGTATTTAAGTGAAGAGATAATCGGGCTTGCTGCGCCATCAGCTAACGCACAGAATGAACGACCGGCGATGTTGTCACAGAGATCTAGCAATTTATCTAGATCTGCTGCTTCTCCCTTTCCACTCTCAAGATCTTTAAGAATCTGCACCAACCACCAGGTTCCCTCACGGCATGGGGTGCACTTTCCACAGGATTCATGCTTGTAGAACTCAGTCCAACGAAGGACTGCGCGGACTACACATACCGTCTCATCAAAAATCTGAAGTGCCTTTGTTCCAAGCATCGAGCCGGCGGCAGCAACGCCTTCATAATCAAGCGGGGTATCAAGATGTGCATCGGTGAATAGCGGAGTAGATGATCCACCAGGAGTCCAGAACTTCAACTTATGGCCGCTTCGCATGCCACCAGCCATCTCAATTAATTCACGGAGTGTGATTCCAAGGGGCGCTTCGAATTGCCCTGGGTTCTTAACATGCCCAGAGAGTGAGTAGAGGGTGTAACCCTTGCTCTTCTCCGTTCCCATAGATGAGAACCACTCGATGCCGTTATTGATAATTGATGGAACGGATGCGACTGATTCGACATTATTTACAACCGTTGGGCGCGCATAAAGTCCAGCAATCGCTGGGAATGGCGGACGAAGTCTTGGCTGGCCACGAAAACCTTCGAGTGAATCAAGAAGGGCGGTCTCTTCGCCACAGATGTAAGCACCTGCGCCAACATGAAGCACTAACTCGAGATCAAAACCTTTTCCAAGGATGTTCTTTCCAAGATATCCAGCTTTATATGCATCTTCGATTGCTTGTTGCACGCGACGAACTACATGTGCGATCTCGCCGCGGATATAGATAAATGCATAGTTAGCACGGATCGCATATGAACCGATGATGATTCCCTCGATTAATACATGTGGATTGGCCATCAATAGCGGCGTGTCCTTACATGTACCTGGTTCTGATTCATCTGCATTTACGACGAAGTAATGCTCTTTGTTATCACCCTGTGGGATGAAGCCCCATTTCATTCCGGTTGGGAAGCCCGCGCCACCGCGTCCGCGCAACCCTGAATCTTTAACCGTCTTAATGACATCATCTGGAGCCATAGAAAGCGCTTTTTCAATCGCTTTATAGCCACCGTTTCGCTTGTAACCCTCGATGGTGAAGCTATCTTTTTCATCCCAGAAGGCTGAAAGTACTGGCGTTAACTTAGACATTATTTCCCGCCTTCTTTAGCGATCTTCAAACCAAGGAGCGTTGGCTCGCCAGCCTGCACGCCCTCATTTGCACGTCCATCGTTGATTCCAGCAAGGACCTCAGAATTCTCTTTCCAAGTTGGCAACTTATTGGGTCCACGAGTTGGTGCAGGTGGATTTCCAGCGCGGCAAGCATCGACTAAATCCTTTGCGCTCGCCACAGTTTGGTTGTCATAGAACTCCCAATTCACCATAACTACAGGTGCGTAATCACATGCAGCATTACATTCGATATGTTCAACGGAGACTTTGCCATCAGACGTCACTTCGTCATTTTCAATACTTAGATGTTCCAAGATCGATTCGTAGATTGCATCTCCACCCATAACCGCACATAAGGTATTTGTACAAACACCAACGTGATACTCGCCTACTGGCTTTCGCTTGTATTGAGTGTAGAAAGTGGCAACGGCGCTAACTTCAGCGGTTTCAAGGCTTAACTTCTCAGCGATTACTTCAATTGATTCTGGAGTCACAAAGCCATCACGAGCTTGAGCAAGATGTAGCAACGGCATGATTGCTGAACGGGAACGTGGGTAGCGCTTGACGATCGAATCGATCAAAGCATCATCATCTCTTAGTGGCATCAGCGATCAACATCTCCCATAACTGGATCGATTGAGGCGACTGCGCCAACGATGTCAGCGATCAAAGATCCCTCACACATCGCGCTCGTCGCTTGAAGATTGCTAAATGAAGGGGTACGGAAATGAACGCGATATGGACGAGTTCCACCATCAGAAACCAAATAAGCGCCAAGCTCGCCGCGCGGTGATTCGATCGGCACATATACCTGGCCCGCTGGGACGCGGAAACCTTCAGTAACGATCTTGAAGTGATGGATTAACGCCTCCATCGAAGTGCCCATGATCTCGCGTATATGTTCTAGTGAATTACCTAACCC
>JALRKE010000072.1 GCA_023254845.1 Candidatus Nanopelagicaceae bacterium
AGTTTGAGAGGTCCATCGGGCAGCGATGGTAAAGATGGCGAGAAAGGGGCAGCCATTAGTGGTGCCGATGGATCACGAGGTGCAAAAGGTGATTCAGGGCCACAAGGTTTACAAGGCGAAAAAGGTGAGAAAGGTGAGAAGGGCGAAAAGGGAGATAAAGGAGATCCCGGCGAAAAAGGTGACACGGGAGCACAAGGACTTACAGGTGCAACCGGATTAACAGGTGCCACTGGTTTAACTGGTTCTCAAGGATTAAAAGGCGATAAAGGAGATACAGGATTAACAGGTGCCACCGGCTTAACCGGCACACAGGGTTTAAAAGGTGACAAGGGTGATACCGGTGCAACTGGCGCTACTGGTCCGGCTGGCGCGACAGGAGCGACAGGAGCAACAGGAGCAACAGGAGCAACGGGAGCAACGGGAGCAACGGGAGCAACGGGAGCAACGGGAGCAACGGGTCCTTCATCCGTCGCATTTGTATCAATTCCTGATTTTTCTCTCTCAACAGGAACTCCTAATGTTTCCGCGATCTCAGCAAGCTTTGGAACTTTAGAAGCGAACAAGAGTTACAAGTTTGAACTCAAGGTGCGTGGCAATTCAAACCAAACGGGCGGAGTTTTTGCCCTTGCCGTAAACACAAGTGGAGCAGGAAACACACTCAATTACGACTACACAAGTGCATTTATTACTGAGTTTCAGAGTGGTAGCGAAGTTCGTTCATATCATTTCAATGTTATAGGAACTGTTGTAGTTGGTTCGTTGAATAGTTCACTGAGCATCGCAATCACAGATGGAACCGCAACGACTCAGGCTTTTCCAATGAGCATTAGGGGTTCTGGTGTAATAACTCTGGTTGGAAGTGTCACTAGTTGATAACGTGAATCAATAAATGGAGCGGGTGACGGGAATCGAACCCGCATAGCTAGCTTGGAAGGCTAGAGCTCTACCATTGAGCTACACCCGCATTTAATGCTTCCTTAGGGCGGATACCGTCCTAAGGGGGCATACGTTATCGGCTGAGGTAATCAGTTGTGAATTTTTCATCTAGACTCTGCTACCTACGCCGCGGGGCGTAGCGTAGTGGCTAGCGCGTCTGCTTTGGGAGCAGAAGACCGTGGGTTCGAGTCCCTCCGCCCCGACCAGTAATAAATGTAAGAAGTCAGGAGTCTTGTGAAAAGCGCGGTCGAAAACCTTTCTCCAACCCGAGTTCGGATTTCGATCGATGTTGATTTCAAAGACCTTGAGCCTCATGTAACGGTTGCTTATGAGACTTTGGCAAAGCAAGTTTCAATCCCTGGTTTTCGTAAAGGGAAGGTCCCGCGTCAACTAATTGATCAAAGGGTCGGTCGCGGAACAGTATTGAATGAAGCGATTAATAGTGCGCTGCCTGATTTCTATACCCAAGCTGCTCGTGAGAATGATGTTCTTGTTGTCGGCCGTCCAAGCGTTGACATTAAGGAAGTCAAGGACAACGAGCTTCTAAAGTTCGAAGTGGAAGTTGATATTCGTCCCGAAGTTAAACTTCCTGATTTCTCTTCAATAGAGCTAAGCGTTGATGATGTGATTGTCACAGATAAGGATGTAGACGAACAGATTGAAGCTCTCCGCACTCGATTCGGGACGCTCACAACCATTGAAAAAGACGCAGCGTCGGGTGACTTTGTCACCATTGACTTAGTGGCGGAACTCGACGGAAAAGAAGTCGAGGGTGGAACCGCAAATGGAATTTCCTATGAAGTCGGATCAAATCGGATGATTGATGGCCTAGACACTGCGCTTGAAGGTATGAAAGTGGGCGAGAGCAAGACTTTCAATACCCAACTCGTTGGTATGAAAGAGGGCGATACAGGCGAAGTTACAGTGACTCTACAGGCTGTAAAGAAGCGTGAACTTCCTGAATTGAATGATGAATTTGCGAAGCTTGCAAGTGAATTTGAAACGTTAGAAGAATTGAAGTTGGACTCTCGTGAGCGACTTTCTCGCTTGAAAGCGATGGAACAAGGCGCTCAAGCTCGAGATAACCTCTTGAAGCACTTGCTGGATACTGTAGAAATTCTTGTTCCTGAGCAACTCGTTACCGATGAGGTAAATGATCATCTTGAGAAAGAGAATCGCCTTGAAGATGAAACTCATCGTAAAGAAGTAACTGATGAGGTAACCCGTTCAGTGCGAGCGGATTTCTTGCTTGATTCCATCGTAAAGGCCGAAGAAGTCCAAGTAACTGAGGCTGAGTTAACTGAGTATTTGATTCGTACCGCGGCCCGTTATGGAATGTCGCCCGATCAGTTTGCACAACAACTTTCACAAGCAGGCCAGATTGCAGCTCTGATGGCAGAAGTTGCACGCACTAAGGCGCTCGCAGTTGTTCTAGAGCGAGTGAAGATAAAAGACGCATCGGGTAGGGAAGTAGACCTCTCGAAACTTGCTCCTAAGCCAGCTGAGGAACCAAAGTCCGAGTAACGCTCTGCCCTGAGCGAACAAAGGGCAATTTCTGGGATTTAGGGAAGCAAAACTCCGTTCGGGGCGTTAGGGTCACTACATATTGAAGTAAGAAGTGAACAAAGCAGGAGGAATCGGTGGAGCTCAATACCCCACGTTTAGCAGCTTCAGCTGCTGGCGGCTTGGATGACCAGGTTTATAACCGACTATTAAAAGAGAGAATTATCTTTCTTGGTTCGGTAGTCGAGGACACTATGGCAAATGCGATTGCAGCCCAGATGCTCCTTCTTGCGGCTGAGGACCCTGAAAAGGATATCTATCTCTACATCAATTCACCGGGTGGATCTATCTCGGCGGGTATGGCTATCTATGACACCATGCAATATATAAAGAATGATGTTGCAACTGTTGCTATGGGTCTTGCCGCTTCAATGGGCCAATTCTTACTCTGTGCTGGAGCTCCAGGAAAGCGTTATGCGCTACCTCATGCTCGAATAATGATGCATCAGCCCTCTGGAGGAATCGGTGGAACTGCATCGGATATCAAGATTCAAGCAGAGCAGATGTCATTTACTAAGAAGAAGATGGCTGAGTTAATCGCTTTCCATACTGGACAGAAAATTGAAACCATCACAATTGATTCTGACCGTGATCGTTGGTTTAACGCAGATGAAGCTAAGGAATACGGATTTGTTGATCATGTTGTTAAATCTGCCGGCCAGGTTTCAGGAAGCGGGGGAACCGCACGATGAGTAACTACGATTTTCAAAGTCGCTACGTTCTTCCTACTATTGAAGAGCGAACCTCTTATGGCTATAAGCGCCTAGATCCATACACAAAGCTCTTCGAAGAGCGCATTATCTTTCTTGGCCAAGCAATCGATGACACTGTAGCTAACGATGTCATGGCCCAGCTATTGACGCTTGAGTCGATGGATCCAGATCGCGACATCATGATGTACATCAATTCACCAG
>JALRKE010000073.1 GCA_023254845.1 Candidatus Nanopelagicaceae bacterium
GTGGATGAGAGTGACAAGGTCATCTACAGTGAGCTTGTGGCTGAAATTACTGAGGAGCCTAATTACGAAGCTGCACTTGCAGCATTATAATTAGTCTAACTTCGGTTACTCCCCGCAACGATATTAATCTCAAATAATCGACAATCCAGGGCGCCGTTGAAAAGCGGCGTCTTTTTTGTTGGCTTTAGACGCATATGCTTGGGCATGGTAAGGTCGTTAGTAAGAAAATAAGTTCGCCAACCGGCATAGGCTTTCTTTAAATGGCTTGCCCACTCAGGATAACTTTGGCGTCAATACAGGAACTTTGATAATCCACCGCCTTCTCAAGCCCGAACATTTAGCAAATTTCTGCATCATGTCAGCGTAAGAAAGAATCTCAGGTCCACCGATATCAAAGATTCCACTTACCGGATTCTCTAATTTTGCAGCGTTACCTAGATACCAGAGCACATCACGGACTGCGATTGGATGCGTGCGATTTGAGACCCACTTTGGCGTTGTCATAATCGGAAGTCGATGCGTTAAGTGACGGAGCATTTCAAATGATGCCGAGCCGGAACCAATCACAATTCCAGCGCGAAGTTCGAGTACTGGTACCGATGTGGAACTTAGCTCAACGCCAGTTCGCGCACGCGAGGCGAGATGCTTACTCTGTCTTTGATCGTTTGCGATTCCACCAAGATAAACAATCTGCTTCACCCCGGAAGCTTCTGCTGCTTTAGCAAAGTTCCGCGCCATCTTTGCTTCGAGTTCATCAAAATCTGCTCCAACGCCAATGGAATGAAGAAGATAGAAAGCTGTGTGAACACCATCAAGGGCGCTCTTCATCTCTTCGAAATTAGTCGCATTACCTACCGATACTTCAACTTCATTTGCCCAAATCTGGCCAGAAATCTTCTTCTCATCGCGCACTGAAACTCTTACCGTCAAACCTTCATTTAATAGCGCGCGCACCAATCTGCCACCTACGTAACCGGAAGCTCCAGTAACGAGTATTCGGCGCGAGTTATTCATGGTTCAACACTAGACTTTTCCTTATGTCTCGGCCAAAGGTAGTTGTATTGGGCGCTGGATTTGGCGGTTTAACAGCGGCTAAAGCCCTCGATTCCATCGCAGATGTCACCTTGGTGGATCGCCACAACTTCCAGACCTTCTTGCCGCTTCTCTATCAAGTCTCAACCGCTGGCCTTGCCGCTGACCATATCGCTCACCCGATTCGGGGTGCGCTGCGCAAGACCAAGATCAAATTCCGAATGGGCTCACCCATCACGATCGATCATAAGAACAAGTCTGTGAAATTAGATTCGAGTGAAGTTCTTGACTTTGATTATTTAGTAGTTGCGCTCGGCTCTGCCACAAATGATTTTGGAGTCAAAGGCGTAGCGGAACATGCTCTTGGTATGAAGAGTGTTTCTGAGGCCCTTGAGATTCGCTCCTCGATCTTGCGCCGCTTTGAAGATCTCTGTCGCTTTGAAGATGAGACAAAGTTATCAATCACAGTTGTCGGTGGTGGTCCAACTGGAGTGGAGATGGCCGGCGCAATCGCTGAGCTAAAGAAGGGTCCACTTAAATCTGATTTTGCATCTGCTGCTAAGAACATACGAGTAAATCTTGTTGAAGCGGGGCCAAGAATTCTTCCCTCATTCTCACCACTTCTATCCACCCGCACCAAGAAGGATCTTGAGAAGTTAGGTGTTGAGGTCTTAGTAAACACTTCGGTTAAAGAAGTAAAGCCACGCGAGATTATCCTTGGCGATAAGTCAAAGTTACCTTCTGAGGTGACAATCTGGGCGGCCGGTGTAATTGGAGAACCAGTCATGAAGAAACTTAATCTCCCAATTGAAAGCGGTCGAATTGCAGTTGATGAAACTCTCCAAGTAACCAACTACCCACACATCTTTGCAATTGGCGATATCTCAGGGGCAAAAGGTAAAGATGGCAGATTCCTTCCGATGGTTGCACCGGTAGCTATGCAACAGGGACGCCATCTAAAGCATCAAATCGCAAACTTAATTGCTAATAAACCCCTTCTACCTTTCAAATATCGCGATAAAGGTTCGATGGCCACTATCGGACGCCATAAAGCCGTCGTTGAAGTCGGTCCGTTAAAACTCGCTGGAATCCCAGCTTGGTACGCCTGGTTATGGCTCCATCTCTTCTATCTATTGGGCGGCCGTAACAAGATCGGCACGATGGCGGATTGGACCTGGAATTATCTAACTTTTGATCGCGGCAATCGTCACATCATGGATATCAATTAACTCTTAAAGCTCCATAGGCATGTTCTGGAACAAATGGTGAGTTAGGTCTTACCCACTCGATTCTTCTATAGCCACTTCCTTGAATTGGACGTGGATCGCTCTCTCCTTTATTGGGCCAGAGCGAGAACGCACGCTCTGCTTGGGCAGTAATCGTTAGTGAAGGATTAACTCCGAGGTTTGCGGTAACGCTTGCGCCATCGACAACATGAAGCGTTGGATAATTCCAAACCCGGTGATACGGATCAATCACTCCTTTATTTGGATCATCGCTAATCACGCAGCCACCAACAAAGTGAGCGGTAAAGGGCGCGCTAACTAGATCGCCAATATGTCCGCCAGGCGTTCCCCCATAATTCTTTGCAATCTTCCGCACGACCTCATTTGCAGCTGGAATATATGTTGCGTTGGGATGTTCACTATCGTTCTTAGAGGTCAATCGCCAACCGAAGATGCCACGCTTTCCTCGGACTGCTATCGATGAATCAACGCTCTGCATAACAAGGGCAATCACAGTCCGCTCGCTCCACTTTCGAACATCGAGAATCTTTGCGATCAGAGATGGCTTTGTAATCAGAGTCTTTACCCATTGACGGCGACGCGCTTTTGCAGAATGCCCATCTGTCATAACAGTCTGTAAGAGCCCCATGAAATTCGAACCTTTTCCATAACGAACCGGTTCAACATGTGTCTCTTCATCTGGGAAAAAAGATGAGGTAATTGCAGCGCCCTTTGAAAAATCGATCTCTCCACCATGAGGCATAACCGCGCCAACTAGCGATTCCGAATTAGTTCTCGATAGCTTTCCGAGCGCTGGAGATAGTTTTGGCAATTTCTTTGAACCCTTCATCTTATGTAGGAGTTTCTGGGTGTTATAGGTGCCCGCTGCTACGACGACTTCACCTGCGGTAAATACTCTCTTCCCGCCGAACCAGGCGCTGCTCTTTCTCGCTGTTATCTTCCAGCCACCGTTGGTGAGTTCCTCAATCGATTCAACAGTGTGCTCCGGAAATACCTTTGCGCCAGCGCTCTCTGCCAATCCAAGATAGTTCTTGGGCAGGGTGTTCTTTGCATTGAA
>JALRKE010000074.1 GCA_023254845.1 Candidatus Nanopelagicaceae bacterium
CGTAGTTTTTCCAGAGCCATTCGGGCCAACGAATCCACAAATCGTGCCGAGCGGAACCTCGAACGTCGCATCTTTTACCGCAACCAAATCGCCGTAGCTCTTCGTCAATCCCTTTACGGATATCGCTGTCATGACACTACCCTACTTGAAAGTGAATCACTCGGCTTGAGAGTCCACGTATAGATTGGCTATTTTGCTTGTTTTGCTAGTTCCTTTCGGACTTCCTCCATATCGATACCTCGGACGCCTTCGATTAATTGTTCAAATTGTGGCCCTGGAAGAGCTCCCGATTCTCTATAGACCAAAATTCCATCGCGAAATGCCATCAAGGTTGGAATAGATGTTATTTGGGCGGCACCAGCAAGTTCTTGCTCAGCATCGGTATCAACTTTGAGAAATTTTATATCAGGGTGCTTTTCGGCAGCGGCTTCAAAAATCGGTGCAAACATCCGGCATGGCCCACACCAAGCAGCCCAGAAATCTACAAATACAATCCCTGAAGTTCCAATGTGGCCTTCAAATTCAGCGCTTTTGACATCAATAGGTTTCATTATCTCGGCAACCAACCTGACATATCGCCATCACATTTACAGATCTGCTCTTGACTCAGTCCGGCAAGAGCCGACTCAATGTGTTCACCACAACCTGACCAAGTGAATTTTCCACAAGACCCACAAGTAACTCTGCTACACATTCGTTCTTCCTTCTTTCCTTGTTTCTATTCCGATTAAATTGAAACTGCTTATCTATTAAATGCTGGCGAGTTGCTCCATAAGTGGTAACCGCCATCAAGATTTACCGGTTCATATCCAAGATTTTTTAGGAGCATCGTTGCTGTGTGTGCTCTTTGGCCAACTTGGCAAGTAACAAGAACCTTTTTATTGCCAATCTAAGAATGGCGATCACGTATTTCATCAACAGGGATGTTGATGAAACCTGGAATCATGCCACGGGCACACTCGCCAGGAGTGCGAACATCGAGCAATCTGTATCCGTTGTCGCGATAGTCATCGATTTCATGCCATTGAGCAGTCTTGACCAATCCTGAAACTACATTTTCAGCGACATAACCCAGCATATTTACCGGGTCCTTGGCGCTACCAAATGGCGGCGCGTAGGAAAGTTCGAGATCCGCTAGTTCAGGCGCCGTTAGGCCGCCGCGCATTGCGGTTGCAATTACATCGATCCGCTTATCGACGCCATCTCTTCCTATTCCTTGTGCCCCATAGATCTTGCCACTTACTGGGTCAATTAGAAGCTTGAGCGAGAGGGTTTCAGCCCCTGGGTAATAGCCTGCATGTGAACCAGGATGAGTGTGAATAGCGCGATACTCAATATTTGCTGCCTTTAATCGCTTCTCATTCCAACCCGTTGTTGCTACAGCCAAATCAAAGACCTTGACTATCGCAGTTCCGATTGTGTCTACATGTCTTGTGTTGCGACTATTTATGTGGTCTGCAATTACTCGCCCATGGCGATTAGCGATATTTGCCAGTGGAACGAGAGTTGCACTCTGGTCCAAAGAATCTCTCTTCTCGGCTGCATCACCGAGTGCATAAATATTTTCATCGCTCGTTAAGTTATTTTCATCAACTTGGATTCCACCTCGAGCGCCAATAGTCAATCCAGCGGTGGTAGCTAATCTGGTGTCTGGCCGAACTCCGATTGCCAGAATAACAATCTCAGCGGGAATCTCATTTCCGTCACTTAGCGTCACTGAGTCAGAGTTGACTTTGTTCGCGGATACGCCTAGACGGAGATCGACTCCCTTTTTTCTCATTTCATTTTCTACCAGAAGCGCCATCTCCGGATCCAGTGGTGATAGAACTTGACTTGATGCTTCTACAAGTGCGGTCTTGATTCCTCGATGAATCAAATTCTCAGCAACTTCAACCCCGATAAATCCGCCTCCGATAACTAGAGCGCTCGCTGGTTTGGCATCGACAGCGCTAAAGATTCTCTTTGTATCTTCAACGGTTCTCAGCGTCATCGCCCTATCGATTCCATCAATTGGTGGAACAATCGGGGTAGCGCCCGGACTCAAAATGAGCTTCTCGTAGCTCAATTCATAGCTTTCGCCAGATTCAAGATTGAGAACCGAAACGCTCTTTTTCGCGGGATCGATCCCTGTCACTTCGCTCTTTACCCTTACATCTAGCCGAAATCGCCTATTTAGGCTCTCTGGCGTCTGAAGCAAGAGATCTTCTTCCTTCGTGATTACGCCTCCGATGAAGTAAGGAAGTCCACAATTTGCGTAAGAGACGAAACCGCTCTTCTCAAGAACCACAATCTCTGCATCGTTATTGAGTCTACGTAGCCGAGTTGCCGCCGACATCCCGCCGGCAACACCGCCAACAATTATGTAACGCTTCATTCCGTTGCTGCTCCTGCCGCAGCGAGTTCGGCGAAACCACCCTGATTAAAGTTGATCACATTTGTAAAGCCTGCTTCAGCCATTCGCTCCGCGGCGAGTGTTGAGCGTCGCCCGCTTCGGCAATAGAGCGCATATGTAGCACTTTTATCAAGATTTGAAATTCCTGCATCGAAGCCACCGGACTCGACATCGATATTGAGAGCGCCTTGCAGGTGCCCCGCCGAATACTCGCCAATAGAGCGAACATCAATTACTTGAATATTTGGATCTGTAATTGTAGAGATAAAGGTAGTTGCATCGACGTTAGTAATTGAGGCATTTCCCCCACTCGAACAAGAAGATAATGCGAAGACTGAGATTAAAATTGCGATTAGTTTCTTCTTCATATTTATGCTAAGCCCAAGAAGAGCTTCTGTAACCTTTCTCTCTGTTCTGGATTATTTGACTTCTTATCGAGAATGCATTCTTCGAGGCTCGCTGCAATCAATGTGATTGCAGCGGTATTCATGGCCTTACCTACCGCTGACATCTGGTGAACAACTTCTTCGCAGCTACGACCATCCTCAAGCATCCGGATGACGCCAGCAATCTGACCTTCAGCGCGCTTGACTCGCTTTAGGACTTCATCGCGTTGTTCCTCATTTTTCAAAACTGTATTTGCAAGTTTTCGTGCCATCTGAGCCTCCTCTGCTGGACAATAGCATACCCCCGGGGGTATAGTCTCGCTCAATCTAGTTAGAGTGGAGTATCAAGATGTGTTCGCAAGTGCGTTGTCGTAAGTGTGGGAAAGCGACCTGGTCGGGATGTGGCCAGCATGTAAAAGAAGTAATGCGTGGCATTCCAAAATCCGAGCAATGCGCCGGCCATCAGAACGACCCTAAAGAGCCCGGGCTCCTGGCTCGCCTCTTTGGAAAGGGCTAAGTCCTAGTTTCTGAAT
>JALRKE010000075.1:0-2980 GCA_023254845.1 Candidatus Nanopelagicaceae bacterium
GATTCACTCCGAATCACATCTTTGACCGTCTTAAGAAAATCTTCGGCCAGCATCGGAGTATCTCTTTTTGTATATGCAATTCCAACGCCGCCGCCAATATTTAGATTCTCGAGTTCACCGCCAAATTCATTCTTGTAACGAGCCATGAAGTTAAGAAGTCGGATAGCGCTTGCTAAGAAGGCTTCTGATGAGAAGATTTGCGAACCGATATGGCAATGCACCCCAGTCAGTTTCAAACTTTCATGTTTCGTCGCTGAGAGAAGCGCATCCCATGCAGCGCCAGTAGCAATCGAGAAACCAAATTTCACATCTTCATGTGCAGTAGCTATGTATTCATGGGTATGGGCTTCGACGCCCGGATTCAATCGGAGCGTTACGTTTTGAACTCGATTCTTCTCGTGAGCTATCCGCGCTACGCGATCAATCTCTTGAAGTGAGTCCACCACAATCGTTCCAACCCGGTAGTCAATCGCAGCAGCAATTTCCACCTCAGACTTATTATTTCCATGCATTTCAATCTGTTCACCTGGGAACTTTGCAGCCCGCGCAACAGCTAGCTCTCCCCCGGTACAGACATCAAGGCTGATTCCGCCCTGATTGGCCATCTTTGCTACTTCAACTGAGATAAAGGCTTTCGCAGCATAAAAGACATCGCCGGCATTTTCACCGAATATTGATTTAAAACTTCCGCTCCATTTCTCTATTCGGTTTTTAAAATCGCTCTCGTCTAAAACAAAAATAGGCGTTCCATAACGAGCTGCGATTGCGCTCACGCTGCAACCACCGATTTGAAGTTCTCCAGAGATTCGCGTTGCGCTAAGTGGCCAGATGGAGTTCATAATCACATTCGCTCCGGCGCGCTCACGCCTAGAAGTGTTAAGCCGTTAAAAATGGTCTGGCGAACTGCTTCACAGAGCGTTGCTCTCGTCGCATGAATTGCGCTCGGCTTCTCTTCTCCCATAGGCAGAACTCGACAGTCGTTATAGAAACCGTGATAGAGAGTTGCTAACTCCTCGATGTAACGAGCAACGCGATGTGGTTGGCGAAGCTCCGCTGCGCTACTAATCACTTCGGGGAACTGGGCCAGTCCACCTAAGAGTTCGCGCTCTCGTTCATGAGTTAGAAGTTCCGGGTCATAATTTTCGACTCCAACTTTCACACCAAGTTCGGAAGCATTTCGAAGCAGCGCTGCAATTCGTGCGTGTGCATATTGCACGTAGTAGACCGGATTATCGTTAGTTCTACGCTTTAATAAATCAACATCGAGAATCATCGGCGTATCAACTGGATATCGAATCAAGGTATAGCGTGCTGCATCTACTCCAACCTTCGCCACTAATTCCTCCAGAGTGATGATGGTGCCAGCCCGCTTAGATAGCTTAATTTCCTGGCCACCTTCCATAATCTTTACGAGTTGTCCGATCAAAACATGGACGTTGTACTCCGGATCATCACCAGCGCATGCTGCAGTCGCTTTTAGTCTTCCAACATAGCCGTGATGATCAGCGCCGAGCATGTAGATACAGATATCAAAGCCACGCTCTCGCTTATCGATGTAATAAGCGGTATCGGAGGCGAAATAGGTCAATTCACCACCAGATTTGATAAGAACTCGATCTTTATCATCTCCAAAGTCAGTAGTCCTTAACCAAGTTGCTCCATCTAATTCATAGACATGACCTTGCGATCTCAACTTAGCAAGGGAGTTCGAGAGTGAATCGCCAGAATGAAGTGATCGTTCTGAGAACCAGAGATCGAAATGTGTTCCGAAGTTATCAAGTACATCTTTCTGCTCCTGCAATTGCAGTGCGTATCCTGCCTCTCGAAAGGCAACTATCCCTTCCGCTTCTGGTAGCGATATGAAATCTGGGTGTTGGGTGAGAATTAACTTAGCAAGATCATTTATGTAGTCGCCTTGGTAGCCATCTTCCGGCCTTGGAATCCCTAGCGCGGCTGCGCGGATGGAAGCCCCAAAGAGATCCATCTGGTTACCGCGATCATTTACATAGAACTCTCTTACCACTTCAGCGCCAGCTGCGGCCAAAACGCTAGCAAGGGCATCACCGACCGCGGCCCAACGTGTGTGCCCAAGATGGAGCGGGCCAGTTGGATTTGCGCTAATAAATTCCAAATTGATTTTTACACCAGAGAGAAGTTTTACTTTTCCAAAATTCTCTCGTTCGCTCCAGATGCGATTGACGATTGCGCCTTGGCTGGATTTATCCAAAGTTATATTTATAAAACCTGGACCGGCAACCTCGACGCTTGCAATGCCACTAACTTTTTCCAGCGCACTTTTAATAACTACTGCAATTTCGCGCGGAGCTTTTCCTTCACTCTTAGCGAGCGTTAGTGCGATTGAAGTTGCGTAATCGCCATGTTCGCGATTCTTCGGTCGCTCTAATGGGACTCGATCTGCGGTGAGTGATCTCGCGACATCCCCCATAAGCTCTCCGCTAGCGATTGCACCTGAAACCACCTCAAGTATGGCCCCGGCTAAAGCCGCAACCGGGCTAGCCGAATCAAGGCCGGGATTGGGGCTCGATGTTGGAGACACCCTGCTAAGAGTACTGATTCACGCATCAACTAAGCCGTAGGGATTTATCGAAACGTTACCTATCTACGCTCCAAATAACGAACCTTAGGGTTCCCTTAACACTTTCTAAGCGGTACTTTCCCCCAACTCAATGTTCGAGTTGAGGGCTTAGTCCCTCATTTCTATAGATACTTTCGAAAGGGTAACTATCAAATGAAGAAACCGCGTTTGGCGATCTCTGCGATCATCGCAGCGCTTGCTCTAATTCTTACCGGTTGTGGTTCGTCAGATGATGCATCAGGCGATGGATTTGTCGGTGTAATTCTTCCTGACGCTGCTTCATCAGCTCGCTGGGAGACCGCAGATCGCGGCTTCCTACAAGCTGCATTCGATGATGCTGGAGTTGAAGCAGATATCCAGAATGCAAATGGCGACAAGGCAGCA
>JALRKE010000075.1:2990-3291 GCA_023254845.1 Candidatus Nanopelagicaceae bacterium
GACTCAGAGTCAGCAAAGGCTGTTCAAGATAAGGCAGCTGCACAAGGCGTTCCAACAATCGACTATGACCGCCTAACCTTGAATGGTTCCGCTTCCTACTACGTCTCCTTCGACAACGAAGCTGTCGGACGTCTACAAGGAGAAGGAATCAAGGCTTGCCTTGATAACGCAGGTAAGAGCAAGGCACGCATCGTCTATCTAAATGGTTCACCAACTGATAACAACGCAACCTTGTTCAAGGCTGGTTATGACTCAGTCCTACGTCCATCAATTGATTCAGGCGATTACACACTCGTTGACG
>JALRKE010000076.1 GCA_023254845.1 Candidatus Nanopelagicaceae bacterium
TACTTGATGATGCGATTGATGCGATTGCGGCGCGAGACTTAGGTGCGCTTCTTAAGACGATTGATCGATTAATCGAATCAGGGCACGACCCACGTCGTTTTGCCCAAGATCTACTTGAGCGTCTCCGTGATCTAGTCATCGCAGATGCTGTAGATGATGGATTGAAGATGATTCTCCGTAACTACCCTGATGACCAACTAGAGCGGATGCGCTCCCAATCTGCGCGTATGGGTGGCGCTAACCTAAGTAGAGCTGCGGCGATTGTTGCCGAGGGTTTAAATCAGATGCGCGGCGCCACCGCCCCAAGGTTGATTCTGGAGTTGATCGTAAGTCGGATTGTGATCACTAGCGGCGATGCAACAGACCAAGGCATCATGGCTCGAATTGAGCGGTTAGAGCGACAGCTAAGTATGGAGCCGATGCCCACAAAGAGCGCTCCCGTAAAGGAATCGCCAAAAGCTACTCCAGCCGCTTCATCCAGCGCTCCAGTTAAGGAAGTGAAGGAGAAGAAGGAACCAGCTGCCGCTTCTCCTGTTAAATCAAGTGCAGATAAACCCAGTGCCGGAAATCTGGATGTGACTGCGTTACGCCGGATGTGGCCTGAGGTAATTGAGAGCGTAAAGAAGAAGCGCCGTTTAACCTGGTCACTACTTTCTGCAAGCGCCCAGATTCTCTCAGTCGATCAGAAACATATAACCATTGGAATTGTGAATGCTGGAGCGCGCGATTCATTTATCCGCTCTGAGAGCGAACCAATCCTCTCTGATGCCTTTGTTGAAGTAACTGGCATGCGAAGAAAAATTGAGGTGGTAGTAGATCCTTCGGTTGATCCATACTCACCAGCAAATATGGGTAAGCGGACCGATGAAGATCCGAGCGATAAAGATCAACTAGCTGGTACTGAATTGATTATGAAAGAACTCGGCGCCCAAGTTATTGCTGAGAGCGAGAAGTAATGTACGAAGGCATCATCCAAGAGTTGATTGATGAATTAGGTAAGTTGCCTGGGATTGGGCCAAAGAGCGCCCAGCGAATCGCTTTCCACATTGTGCAATCCGAGCGAGTTGATGTAAACCGACTTGTTGATGTGCTAAGAATTGTAAAGGAGAAAGTCCGCTTCTGCGCAAAGTGTTTCAATGTCGCCGAAGAGGAAGAGTGCAAGATCTGCCGTGATCCGCGGCGCGATAACTCGACGATCTGCGTAGTTGAAGAGAGTAAAGATGTAGTTGCTATTGAACGCACTCGTGAATTCCGCGGGAAGTACCACGTGCTCGGTGGCGCCATAAGTCCGATTGATGGCATAGGACCAGAACAACTCCGGATCCGTGAACTCTTGGCTCGTCTCTCTGACTCGAACATCACTGAGGTCATCATCGCCACCGACCCAAATCTCGAGGGTGAGGCAACGGCTACCTATCTAGCTCGAACGATTAAGCCGCTCGACATAAAGATCTCCCGCCTCGCTTCTGGCCTTCCAGTAGGCGGCGACCTTGAGTACGCTGATGAAGTCACGCTGGGAAGGGCATTCGAAGGACGTCGCTCTTTAGAGCTATAAAGTCTTATATTTCGAGACGGATATCGTTTCATTATTTGAGATAAATCGTCGATTGAGTCGAAAACCTGCCACGCTACCGCCATGGGTTTAATCGTCCAGAAATACGGCGGCTCCTCGGTATCTGATGCCGAAGCGATGAAACGGGTCGCCAGCCGAATAGTCGCCACCAAGAAGGCGGGCCACCAGGTCGTAGTGGTCGTCTCAGCGATGGGCGATACCACCGATGAATTGATCGATCTCGCTAATCAAATCACGCCACTTCCAGCCGGGCGCGAACTCGACATGCTTCTTACCGCCGGTGAGCGAATCTCGATGGCGCTTCTTGCGATGGCGATTAAGAATCTTGGCTTTGAAGCTCTCTCATTCACTGGTTCACAAGCTGGTGTTATCACCGATAGCAAACATGGAAGAGCGCGAATCATAGATGTAACACCGGGAAGAATCCAAGAGGCGTTGAAAGAAGATGCGATTGCAATCGTCGCGGGCTTCCAAGGAATCTCTCAAGACACTAAAGATGTCACGACCCTTGGTCGTGGTGGTTCAGACACAACTGCTGTTGCTCTAGCAGCAGCACTTGAAGCAGATGTTTGTGAGATTTATACCGATGTTGATGGTGTATTCAGCGCTGATCCGAGAATCGTTCCCGCTGCTCGCAAATTAAAGAGCGTGACCTACGAAGAGATGTTGGAACTAGCTGCATCTGGAGCGAAAGTGCTCCACCTTCGTTGCGTCGAATATGCCCGTCGTTTTGATCTACCGATTCACGTCCGTTCATCGTTTTCAAATCTAGAAGGAACATGGGTGGTCTCAGACCAACCTGAAGGAGGCAACATGGAGCAAGCAATCATCTCGGGTATCGCTCACGATAAGAGTGAAGCAAAAATCACCATCGTTGGTGTGCCCGACAGATCTGGCGTTGCCGCCCGCATCTTCCAATCCATTGCGGACTCTGACATCAATGTAGACATGATTGTCCAGAACGTTTCGGCAGCTGCAACGGGGTTAACCGATATCTCATTTACTCTTCCAAGAAGCGAGGGATCAAAAGCAACTTCGATCGTCCAGAAACTTCAAGGTGAGATTGGATTCCAGTCGATTCAATACGATGATCAAATCGGCAAACTCTCATTGATTGGCGCTGGTATGCGCTCGCATCCTGGAGTCACTGCGACCTTCTTCGCTGCGATGGCTGAAGCCGGCGTAAATATAGAGATGATCTCGACCTCAGAAATCCGCATCTCAATCGTCTGCCGCCAGGCTGATCTCGATCGAGCTGTTAAGTCTGCTCATACCGCCTTCGAACTCGATGCTGACCAGGTGGAGGCTGTTGTTTATGGCGGTACCGGACGATGAGTAAGAAACCATCTCTTGCAGTAGTCGGCGCAACTGGCGCTGTCGGAACCGTGATGCTCGATCTATTGAGCAATCGTCCCGATGTTTGGGGTGAGATTCGATTAATCGCATCGGCTCGTAGCGCTGGAAAGAAATTGAAATGCCGTGGTGAAGAGTTGACCGTTGTCGCTCTCTCGCCAGAAGCTTTCGATGGAATCGATGTTGCTATGTTCGATGTCCCAGATGAGGTTTCCGCAGAATGGGCTCCGATTGCTGCAGCACGTGGCGCAGTATGTGTAGATAACTCTGGAGCGTTTCGAATGGATCCAGAAGTTCCATTGGTTGTTCCCGAGGTAAAT
>JALRKE010000077.1 GCA_023254845.1 Candidatus Nanopelagicaceae bacterium
AATTCCAAGCGCCATCCTTGATCTGAATTCCATCAACGATAAGAGTGGTAACCCAGAAAGCCCCAGCGAGAACTGCCCACCGCAGGACAATTGACACTATTCGATCCCCTCTCGCTTACGTATCTTCGAGCCCAACCAGCGAACCGGATCGTATTTGACGTCAACAACGCGCTCTTTCATCGGGATGATTGCATTATCGGTGATTTTGATGTGCTCTGGGCAAACTTCAGTACAGCACTTGGTGATGTTGCACATTCCAAGACCATGTTCTTCTTGTGCTTTCTTCTTGCGATTACGTAACCGGTCAAGTGGATGCATATCTAACTCGGCAATCCGGATAAAGAAGCGCGGGCCAGCAAATGACTTCTTATTCTCTTCATGATCGCGGATTACATGGCAAGTGTCTTGGCAAAGGAAGCATTCAATGCATTTGCGGAATTCTTGGCTCCGCTCAACATCAACTTGTTGCATCCGATATTCGCCAGGCTTCAAATCTTCTGGACCTTCGAACGAGGGTACTTCCATAGCCTTCTTGTAGTTGAAAGAGACATCAGTAACTAGGTCTTTTATAACCGGGAATGCGCGAAGCGGTGTGACGGTAATGGTCTCATCCTCACCATACATATTCATTCGAGTCATACACGCAAGACGTGGCTTACCGTTGATCTCCATCGAGCAAGAGCCACACTTTCCAGCCTTACAGTTCCAACGAACTGCAAGATCTGACATCTGGGTGGCTTGGACGCGATGAATTACATCTAGGACTACTTCGCCTTCATTAGCCTCAACGGTGACATCTTTGAAATCACCGTTCTTGGAATCGCCGCGCCAGATGCGCATCTTCACTTTGCGGGTCATTTATTTCCCACCTTTCGCGAGTTCCTTCTCGGTGAAATACTTCTTTAACTCATCCATCTCAAAGAGGTTAAGTAATTCTTCAGGGAGCATCTTCGCTTTCTCAGCTTCAATCTCCACCTTCTTGCCGCTCCACGTTGTGAGGTGGTTGTACTGGCGCCACTCTGGATCCATCTTTGGATAATCATCACGAGTATGCCCACCGCGAGACTCTTCGCGCTCTAAAGCTGAGCGCGCAATTGACTCAGAGACGAGCAACATATTCTCAAGGTCAATGGCTAGATGGAATCCAGGGTTAAAGAGTTTTCCACCTTCAACTTTTACTTTCTTGGAACGCTCGCGGATCGACTCGATCTTCTTAAGCGATTCCTTCAATTCTCTCTCGGTGCGGATGATTCCAACGAGATCTTGAGTGATGTTCTGTAGCTCTTGTTGCAGGGTATATGGATTCTCGTTGCCATCGCGCTCAAATGGATCGTTGATATGGTCATGGGCTTTCTCAATCTCTTTATCGCTTACCTCAGGAGATTTACCCTTCAATCCCTTTACATATTCAGATGCGCCAGCGCCAGCTCTCCGTCCAAAGACTAGGAGATCCGAGAGCGAGTTACCGCCAAGGCGATTTGAACCATGCATTCCACCAGCAACTTCACCAGCAGCAAATAGACCAGGAACTCCATAAGCAGCAGCGGTATCTGGATCTACCTTCACGCCACCCATTACATAATGGCAAGTTGGGCCGACCTCCATCGGTTGTTCAGTGATATCAACATCGGCAAGCTCTTTGAATTGATGCCACATCGAAGGCAGGCGACGCTTAATTTCATCGGCTGGAAGGCGCTTCGAAACATCTAGATAAACACCGCCATGCTCAGAGCCGCGCCCTGCTTTAACTTCTGCGTTGATGGCGCGCGCTACTTCATCACGTGGCAACAACTCAGGTGGTCGGCGATTGTTGTTCTGATCTTTATACCAACGATCAGCTTCGGCTTCATTATCAGCGTACTTATCTTTGAAGACTTCTGGGATGTAGTTGAACATAAAGCGCTCACCCTTGTTATTGGTGAGAACTCCACCATCGCCACGGACTGATTCGGTGACAAGGATTCCGCGAACTGATGGTGGCCAGACCATGCCGGTTGGATGGAATTGGACGAACTCCATGTCGACTAGAGCAGAACCCGCTTTAAGAGCTAGCGCGTGGCCATCTCCAGTTCCCTCCCATGAGTTTGAGGTGATCTTGAAAGATTTTCCAATTCCGCCAGTTGCAAGGACAACTGCGGGTGATTCAAAGAGAACCTCTTCGCCACTTTCGCGCCAATATCCGTAACAACCTGAGACTTTATTGCCATCTTTCAAAATAGATGTGATTGTTAATTCGGCAAAGACCTTTATGTACTTCTCGGCATCGCCAAATTCCTTCTTATCTTTCTGTTGCATTGCAACAATACGTTGTTGCATAGTGCGGATTAATTCCAAGCCAGTGCGATCGCCAACGTGGGCAAGGCGTGGATATTCATGGCCACCGAAGTTACGTTGTGAGATTCGGCCATCTTTGGTGCGATCAAAGAGCGCGCCCCAAGTCTCAAGTTCCCAGATTCGATCTGGTGATTCCTTTGCATGAAGTTCAGCCATCCGCCAGTTATTTAGAAATTTTCCACCGCGCATAGTGTCGCGGAAGTGAACTTTCCAACCATCATTTTCATTTACGTTACCCATTGCAGCAGCAGCGCCACCTTCAGCCATAACGGTGTGGGCCTTGCCAAATAATGATTTACAGATGATGGCGACTCTAAGTCCGGCCTGACGTGCCTCTACCGCTGCACGTAATCCCGCACCGCCAGCACCGATGACAACTACATCGAAGCGGTAGCGATCATATTTAATGTCGTTATTTGCCATGGATTCGTCCTAGAAGAAGTAGTAGTCGGTAATGGATCCTGATGCCACTGCACGAACATAAAAATCTGTCAGTGCAACAACGATTAAGGAGATCCAAGCGAAGGTTGGATGTTTGTGATTCAAAACGGAAACCCAGCTCCACAACTTGTACCGCACAGGATGTTGTGAGAAGTTGCGTAGACGGCCACCAATTGTGTGTCGACAGGTATGACATGATGCAGAGTACAACCACAACATGGTTGCATTAAGGACCAGGATTAATGAACCAACGCTCACATGTCCCCACTCACCCTCTGGATTTCTAAAGGCGATGATCGCGTCATAGGTAAGGATGACGTTAAAAATTAATCCGAAGTAAAAGAACCAGCGGTGACCATTTTGCAAAATTAATGGGGCACGGGTTTCACCGGTG
>JALRKE010000078.1 GCA_023254845.1 Candidatus Nanopelagicaceae bacterium
ATACGAGTGATTCCTCACTTCAATAAATTCTTTAAGTGGATTCCTGATAGCGCTGCCAAAGTACTTTTGGATACGCCGGGGGATTCAGTTCTGGTAGGAATCGATGAGCTCACCGCAATGGTGCGCCGTAGCGGGCAGTCGCAGTGGCGAGTCTTTGGCGAGGCAAAAGTTCATATCTTGAAGGGCCTAGCGCCGCAGCAGCTGGGCCATGATGAAGAAATTCCAATTGGTTAGGCGCGATTTGGTTAGTCTAAAGGCATGACGATTGGCCTAGAGAGACTTCTTGCTCATATGAAGTGGGCGAATCGATTGACCATCGAACATCTACAGACGCTTCCTGATGAAGCGCTTAAGGCATTTGCTACAAATTCTGAATGGTTTGTCGCAGAAATCATGCACCATATTGTGGAGGCGGCCGATAACTACGCCTACCGAATTACGAATGAGCGCTGCAAAGTTCCGGGCGAGAAGATTCAAGAAATTGAATCAGTTGCCGATCTGGAGTCATTAAAGAACCAGGCAGAGGCAATTGATTCAGCCCTTCAGGAGTGCGCCAATCTCGATGACATTCAATTGGAGTTTAAGAACTATTCTGGAAATCTTGTAAAGAGGTGGCGTTCCACGATTCTCTCGCAGGCAATTCATCATGCTACTGAACACCGAGCGCAGATTGCTTCAGCGCTGGAGGCAAAAGGATTCAAGCCAGTTGATTTAGATGAACTTGATCTATGGAGTTTCGAAATAAACAACGGCTAGTTATTACTAGTCGCTAGCAAGAACTATTTCAGATAAATTTTTTCTGCTTCTTGAGGCTCGCTCGCGTTTTGCCAAATCCTCATTTGTCAATGAGTTAACCGATGCCTGCTTGCCCAACACTGGTATTGCGATTGGAGAGATTGTTTCAGGTAACTTGAATTTCTCTTTGAGCGATGCTCGATCAAAACCACCAATCTGGTGTACTGCGAGTCCTCGGTGATTTGCTTCCAAAGTCATCGCAGTTGAAGCGATACCTAGGTCATATAGAGATTGAGATCGTGGTTGATTTGTATCATCGACCATAATGGCTGTAAGCACTATATAAACTGAGGCTTTGGGGGCCCACTCTCTATTGAATCCAGCTAGAGCTTCAGTGACTAGTTCGAAGTTTTTGCCCCCACGCTTCGCAATTATGAAACGCCAAGGTTGATAGTTATTAGATGAAGGTGACCATCTTCCTGCCTCCAGTACTGCTAGCAGATCTTGATCAGAGATTCGGTAACTCTCATCGAATGCACGTGGACTCCAGCGCTCCTGGAGCAGCGGGTGCAGCTTCTCTGCTGTATCGGCGCTCTTCTTAACGGTCCCATCAACCGACATTGTTTTCCTCTATCTCTAGTGTTATGAGGTTTCCCCACGGATCTTCGACTTTAACCTGTTCGGTTTCAGCCATAACGGGTAACTTGTAAAACTTCAATCGATCTTTGGTTGCCTCAAGTTGATCGGAGTTCTCTAGTTTGATTTCAACATTTCCAAGGCCGAGTGCTAGCTGGCGCTTTCCAGCACCTTTGCTGCGCCAGGTGTTCATGGCCATATGGTGGTGATATCCGCCGGCTGATACGAAGAGCGCTTGTCCACCCCAGTTCATTGTCTTTTCAAACCCCAGCATCTTTACGTAGAACTCTTCAGCTGCCGGGACTGAACCAACTGAAAGATGGACATGTCCAACTCGCTTATCTTGATCCACAGGGAAATCGGTCAGGTTCTCTTTCAAGAATTGATTTGGGTCAAGAAATATTGTGTCCATCTCGATTATTCCATGCGCCCAACTCCACTCAGAGCGATCCCTATCCCAATAGAGCTCAACGCCATTACCTTCTGGATCGTTAAAATAGAAAGCTTTACTAACTAGGTGATCTGCGCTTCCAGTGAAATTTCCTGGGTAATTACTTGCTACCGAATAAACAGCTTTAGCTAAAGCCGCTTCAGTTGGAAATAGGATGGCGGTATGAAAGAGACCCGCTTCATGAGGGGAGGCGTACTTCATCGCTGGCTTATGCTCGAGAATTACAATCTCACGATCCTTGAATCCCAAGACGGCGCGCGATGCAATCTGGCTAAGTACATCCAAACCAATACCGTCGCGGTAATAGCGAATCATCGAGTCCAAGTCAGATACCCAGAGCGTGACAGCTCCCATCGCCGTATTCGCGGGAAGAAGCTCAGTTGAACTCATGTTCGGAAGATATCACATTTAGTTGAAATTTCAACTAAGTCTGAGTGGAGGGTTCAAGTTGCAATTATTGAATCCAAATGAATGTTTTCTAATGGATGAAGGGACTGAAACCTCCTGCTTCACCAAAGAACTTCAGTTCTTCTTCCAAACTAGTGATTCGTGATTCTGCTTTGACGAATCCGTGACCTTCGCCCTCAAATGCAAAATACTTATGTTTCAAACCTTTCTTTACACAGACATCCCGGAAAGCCTCAGATTGAGATGGTGGAACGACCTTGTCCTCCAGGCCCTGGAAGATGATTAGCGGAGTGGTCAACTTTTCGGCATGAGTTAATGGTGAGCGCTCGTCATACAAATCCTTCCGCTCTGGATACGGACCGATCATTGAGTCCAGATAACGTGATTCAAAGTCATGGGTATCTGTAGCCAAACCAGTTAATTCGGCAACGCCATAGTGATCAGCGCCAGCAACGAACAGGTCGCTGTGAATTAGCGCGTTCAAAACGGTGAAGCCACCAGCACTTCCCCCGGAGATGAAGACCTTTTCGCTGTCGGCGATGCCTTCCTTAATCAAGATTCGAACGCTTGTTATGACATCCTCGTAATCGAT
>JALRKE010000079.1 GCA_023254845.1 Candidatus Nanopelagicaceae bacterium
GCCATGGCGTCTGGGCTCGACCCCGTGGGATTCGTTGCGGATGTCATGACGCACGCACACGCGCTCACGGGCGCGCCGTGGTGGGTGACGCTCGCGGCGAGTGCGGTGGTGGTGCGCGCGGCGTTGGCGCCGGCGAGCGTGCAGACGATACGCGCGAGCGCGACGATTAGCGCCGCGAGCTCGCTTGCCAAGGCTTCGAAAGGTGGCGACGCTGAACGTGTAGGTGTACGAGATGTTTTAGACGCGGTGAATGAGATTCGGGCAAAGTCGCCGGGCGTTGGAGCTCATCCCGCGTGGTTGGTAGCGGGTCCTCTGGCGCAAATTCCAGTCTTCGTGTGTGCGGTTATGGCTGTGCGTCGTCTAGCGTCTGATGGCGCCATGAACGGACTCAACGCTGGAGGCGCAGCCTGGTTTAGCGATTTGACATTACCCGCAGTGGATGTAGGGACGATGATTGCGCCTATGGGACCGTACGGTGGGGTGCTTCCGATGCTTACGGCGGCGGCGTTATTCGCAAACGTTAACGCAAACTTTGCGCAAGCTGCACAAAAGTCTCGGGGCATGACCATCGTGAAATTGTTTCTCGAGTGGCTCACGTTACCCGCGTTAATTATTGGGTTGCAGCTTCCTCAAGCGGTGCATTGTTATTGGTTTGCGTCCAGCACGTATGCGTTGGCTCAAAATCAAATGTTGAGCTCGACGTTTGCGCGACGAACGCTCGGCGCTGAGGATCTTGCCAAAACTACTCGCGCGCTCGCGTCAAGCAAAGGTTACGCGGGCGAAGACTCACCAATTATGGCAGGCGCGACGTTAGAGCTCGTAAAGGCTGCGGCAAAGGCGCGTTCAGAGAATAACAACACGCTCGCCATTAATTTACTCTTGCGCGCAGCGCGCGGGGATTCTCAAGATTCTTCACCATCCAGCACCGATTCTCCCGATGAACCTTAAATTTTGGGCTTTAGCTAATAGTTGCTGATCGATTGGGATTCTTGAACGGATAATCAGCCCTTCGTAATCCTCAATCTTCTCTAAAATTTCCTCGTAAGTGCTTGTGTAATCTTGCTCGTTTTGAAAGCCTAATTGTTCTAGCCCTTCGGCGATTACAGGGTGATTGCTGTCTAGATGTAGAACTTTTCGACTCATATTCCTAAGATGATCTTGGCCATCCAGAAATAGATTAAAATTCCGAAGATATCATTGCTCGTAGTGATAAACGGACCTGTAGCGACGGCTGGATCAATACCTCTTTTATTTAAGAATAAGGGTATGAAAGTTCCGATTAGCCCTGCCATAACAATGACCACAATTAGAGAGAGTGAAATGGCTAAGGCAGACAAAAGATGGCCCTTCCAAAGCCAAGTACTTGCAAAAAGTAAAACGGCCAAGATGACCCCATTAAATAGGGCCAGTAGCATTTCTTTCGATAATCGAGAGGCAATACTTCCCTTGATATCATCATTGGCGATTCCTTGAACAATAATCGCACTAGATTGTACTCCAACATTACCTGCCATTGCTGCAATTAAGGGGGTGAAAAAGAATAAGATGGCATGTTCGCTGATGATATCTTCAAAGCCTCCCATGATCATGGCGGCCCCTAGGCCTCCAATTAAACCTACTACCAGCCATGGCAGTCGAGCACGAGTTAGATCTAGAATGCTATCATCTGCCTCAACGTCTTGGGTGATCCCCGCCATTTGCTGATAGTCTTTGTCGGCTTCTTCTCTAATAACATCAACAATGTCGTCGATCGTGATTCTGCCGACGAGTCGATTCATTTCATCCACTACTGGTATCGCCTCTAAGTCATATTTTGCCATGACTTTGGCAACCTCTTCTGATTTTTCGTGAACACCCACGTAGTCTACCTTTGGGATGTACACATCCTTGATGTGAGCATCGTTGGGGCTAGTAAGTAAGTCTTTCAATGAAAGTCGTCCTTTCAACACATTGCTATCATCGACAACATAAATGGAATGCACGCGAGTAACGTATTCTGCTTGCGCCCTCATTTCTCTGACGCAAGTGGTGATATTCCAGTTTTCATTCACCTTTATAAGCTCCTTTGCCATAAGACCCCCAGCGGTGTCTTCACCGTAGCGCATGAGTTCTAATATCTCTGCCGCGTGTTCTCTGTCCTCGATTTCAGAGATAACTTCCTTTGCTAAATCTTCAGAGAGTTCGGTGATAATGTCTACCGCATCGTCTGTATCGATTTCAGAAAGTTCGGTTGCAATCTCAGCGGCACTTAACTCGGCTAAAATCTCTTCTCTGAGATCTTCATCAAGTTCGGTTAGCACATCTCCGGTGCGTTCTGAATCTAATAAACGAATTAGATAAATAGCCTCTGGAGTCTCGAGTTCATTGATGATTTCAGCAATATCGGCATAGTGTAACTCCTCGAAAAGCGTAAGCAATTCGCCCTCATTGATCGCTTCAATGAGCAATCGAACCTTGGCTAAAAACTCTTCAGTAAGCTTAAACGGTTGCATTTTCAATGAGTTGAGTTAGACGGATAAATTCTGTTACACCTAGACGCTCTGGTCTTAGATCAAATATAGTGTCTTCTGTGACATTTGCGGGAAGCTCGAAGGTCTTTAATGAATTACGAAGCGTTTTACGTCTTTGATTGAAGGCGGTTTTAACTACTCTGAAAAATAGGGGAATCGAACAATTGATGTCTTGATTCTCCTTACGTTTGAGTACGATGACTCCAGATTGAACCTTCGGAGGAGGCTCAAAAACTTGCGGATGCACCGTAAAGGCATAGGAGGCGTCATAGAAGGCTT
>JALRKE010000007.1 GCA_023254845.1 Candidatus Nanopelagicaceae bacterium
ACAAAAAATATTTGGTTTAGATAGAATAAATTTACAAAAAACTTTATACATAGTAGAGGGTCCTTTAGATAGTTTATTTTTAGATAATTGTATTGCAGCTGCAGGTGCTGATATACATTTACCTACTGAAACAAAGGACGTTGTATTTGTATTTGATAATGAACCAAGAAACAGACAGATAATAGACAAGATGTATAAATTAATAGATGACAATTACAGTATGGTTATTTGGCCTGAAGGAACTAAAGAAAAAGATATTAATGAAATGATCATAAACGGTAAAACAAAAAAACAAATACAAAAAATTATATTCGACAATACCTATTCAGGTTTGTCAGCAATCACTCAATTAAATTCATATAAACGTTGTTAAGGGGAGAAATATGGTAACAGGAAACGAGTCTATTAATGTCAAAAAAAGAAACGATAGAGGAACAGAACCTCTTAATATTGAAAAAATACATGAGATGGTTGAGTATGCAGTAGAAGATATAACCGGAGTATCATCATCACAAGTAGAAATGAAATCACTCCTGGAAACTTCATCTTTAGAACTCGTGAATTCGAACAGATGGAGATGGAGTTCTTTGTTGTTCCGGGTACTGATGAAGAGTGGCACCAAAATTGGATTGATACAAGACTTGCTTGGTACAAGAACTTAGGCATAAACCCAGAACGTTTAAGACTTTTCGAACACCCGAAAGAGAAACTATCGCACTACTCAAAGCGCACTGTAGATATCGAATACAAATTCGAATTCACGGGAACTGAATGGGGCGAGTTAGAGGGAATCGCTAATAGAACTGATTTCGATTTGAAGGCGCATTCGGAGAAGTCCGGAAAGGATCTAACCTGGTTTGATCAGGAGTCGAATGAGCGCTGGTATCCCTATGTAATCGAGCCTGCAGCAGGTGTAGATCGCTGCACATTGACCTTCATGATGGATGCCTACACCGAGGATGAGGCTCCAAATTCGAAGGGGGAGATGGAGAAGCGCACCGTATTAAAGCTAGATCACCGCCTTGCTCCAATAAAGGTGGCGGTCTTGCCGCTCTCACGAAATACAGATCTCTCGCCGAAGGCGCGTGATCTAGCCGCAAAGCTCCGTAAGAATTGGAGCGTTGATTTTGATGATGCTGGAGCGATTGGTCGTCGCTATCGGCGCCAAGATGAAATTGGAACGCCATATTGCATCACTGTCGATTTTGACTCTCTAAATGATCAAGCAGTCACAGTTCGGGAACGTGATTCGATGAAGCAAGAGCGAATCGGAATCGATCAGGTAGAGACATGGCTAGCGTCACGTCTTCTGGGTTGTTAAAGGCAGCGCCGTTACATCTACCAATTAAGGATGGCGGCCTCAACCTAACCACCCCCGTTGTACTTGCGCCGATGGCTGGCATTACGAATGCCGCTTTCCGACTTTTATGTCGAGAACAAGGCGCTGGGTTATTTGTATCTGAGATGGTTACTGCTCGCGCGCTAGTTGAGCGAAACGAAGAGACGCTTCGCATGATTATTCCGGGTGAGGGCGAGACGCCACGTTCAGTTCAACTCTATGCAACTGATCCCCATGATCTTGCAAGAGCAGTAGAGATGATTGGGCGAGAAGATTTAGCAGATCACATTGATCTCAACTTTGGCTGTCCGGTACCGAAAGTAACTAGAAAGGGAGGCGGCGCAGCTCTTCCTTACAAACGAAGATTATTTGCTGAGTTAGTTAAGGCTGCTGTAGAAAACGCATCAAAGTACAAGATTCCCGTAACGGTAAAGATGCGAGTGGGTATAGATAGCGTTCATGAGACTTATCTTGATGCTGGAAAGATCGCAGCAAACCTTGGAGTTGCTTGGGTAGCGCTACATGCGAGAACGGCGGAGCAGTTCTATGAAGGAAAATCGGATTGGAGCAAGATTTCAAATTTAGTTGAACACCTAAAGCCAACCGGGGTTCCTGTGCTTGGAAATGGCGATATCTGGTCGGGTGGCGATGGCGTGCGGATGATGGCTGAGACTGGTTGTGCGGGGGTCGTAGTCGGCCGCGGTTGTTTGGGGCGCCCGTGGTTATTTGCTGATCTAGTGCGCGCATTTAATGGTGAAGGTGAGCGACCACTACCAACTCTCTACGAGGTTCGTGAAGTTATGTGGCGTCACGCCCAACTTTTGGTTCAGTACTTTGAAAGTGAAGAGCGGGCCTGTCGAGATCTTCGTAAACATATGGCCTGGTATCTAAAGGGATTCCGTGTTGAAGGAGAGATCAGGCCGAGGCTTGGGATGGTTGCATCCTTAACTGAACTTAGATCACTTCTCGACCAGCTTATTGATCAACCATATCCAGAAGAAGTTGGGGATTCGCCACGCGGCCGTAGATCTCATGGAAGAGCAGTCTCGCTTCCCCAAGGTTGGCTAGATGATCCAGAAGAGTTAGTAAGCATTGATGGAAGAGACTCTGGTTCTGGTGGTTAATGTTTCTATTTAAATGGTTCTTTAAATTCTTAACTTTCTTGATAGTGCTCCTACTTGCAATACCAACATTTGCACTTGCTAGAACTTGGTACACCGCAAATAATGAGACAATCCGAAAAGCCGATGCAATTGTTGTGATGGGTGCGGCCCAACTTGATGGACGTCCGGGAAGAGTCCTAGAGGCTAGGTTAAAAGAAGTTGTGCGCATCTATGAAAAAGATTTTGCAGCGCAAGTATTCACTCTCGGCGCAGGAGCTCCCGGCGATAGATTTACCGAGGCCGGAACATCTCGGGCTTGGCTGGCACAGAATGGAATTCCGTGGCGTTCCATGACCGCGATCAAGATTGGAAGAGACACTTACACCAGTATCGAAGCGCTCGCCTCGAATGTCGATAAGCAGCGTTTCAACTCAATCATTATCGTCACAGACCCTTATCACTGCTTTAGATCGATAACTATGGCAAAGGATTTTGGATTTGATGCGAGCTGTTCCCCGGTCAGAACTGGGATTGCGAGTCTAGATAAGGTTGGGTTCCGCTATTTATTGCGAGAAACTGGGGCATATCTCGCTTACATCACCTTAGGTCGGCGGGGAATTCACATTAGCGACCATGTCGCGTGGAAACTGTAGCCTTACGAACTATGGCGCTTCGTGAAGCAAAGGAGCACGTGGGATATTCCGCTTCTGATCGCGAGCGATTTCTCGATGAACCGGCGAAACGAAAAGGTCGTACTGAATTTGCGCGCGATCGAGCAAGAATCATTCATTCATTTGCGCTCCGAAGATTGGCCGCAAAGACACAAGTAGCAGTTCCCTGGGCAAGTGACTTTCCGCGAACTCGCCTTTCTCATTCATTGGAGTGCGCCCAAGTTGGGCGCGAGTTAGGTGCCGCTCTTGGCGCCGATCCAGATTTGATGGAAGGCGCATGTTTAGCTCACGACTTAGGACATCCTCCTTTCGGACATAACGGTGAAATCGCACTGGCAAAGTTAGCTGAGCCTTGTGGCGGTTTTGAAGGTAATGCCCAGAGTTTCCGGTTATTGACTCGTATTGAGGCTAAAACCGTAGATGAGAGTGGATTATCAGTTGGTTTGAATTTAACTCGGGCCAGTTTGGATGCAGCAACAAAGTATCCGTGGAGCTCGTTAGAGAACTCTAAGAAGTTCGGAGTTTATGGCGATGATCAAGAAATTTTCAATTGGATGCGTGAAGGTGCCCCCGACCAACGTTGCGCGATGGAGGCCCAGATCATGGATTGGTCTGATGACGTTGCTTATTCCGTGCATGATCTTGAAGATGCTCTCGTAACTGGCCATATAAAACTTGAGGGACTTCGAAGAGACCTACCTAATTTGTTCCAAGTAGCGAAATCAGAATATTTGAGTGACTTGACTGAAGCTGAGGCGAGCGGGGCGCTTGACTCATTACAAGCGCTTTCCTGTTGGCCAAAGGAGTTTGATCGGAGCCATCGCCAACTCGCACTTTTGAAAGATCTAACGAGTCAATTGATTGGAAGGTTTGCGCTAGCGGCGGAACGTGAGACTCGCGCGCATTACGGAGATGGCGAATTGACTCGATATTCAGCAAATCTTCTCGTTCCACGCTCCCAAAGAGTCGAAGTGGCGCTACTAAAAGCGATGCCTGGTTACTACATAATTCGAGCAGAAAAATCCCAAGACCTTTACCAAAGTCAACGTGAGTTACTTGCCGAACTTGTTGATGCAGTTTTAGAGCGCGCTCCCGGTTCGCTGGAATCATTCTTCTTGCAAGAGTGGTATCGATCGAACACAGATTCTGAGCGGTTACGAGTGGTAATCGATCAAGTTGCTTCCTTGACTGATCCCGGTGCCTATGCGTTACATCAGGAGCTAACTGGCAAAAAGCGAGAGGCATAGGATTCGGCCATGTCAGGGCGGATAAAAGATAGCGATGTCTCTTATGTGCGCGATCGCTCACCTATCGATGAAGTTGTAGGGGAGTACGTCCAACTAAAGAACGCCGGTGGCGGCCAGAAAAAAGGGCTATGCCCATTTCATGATGAGAAGACTCCTTCTTTTCACGTAACACCTAGCAAGGGTTTCTTCCACTGTTTTGGTTGCCAAACAGGCGGAGATGTAATTGCCTTTGTTATGAAGATTGACCACCTCACTTTTACAGAAGTAGTTGAGAAATTGGCCGAACGAATCGGTTACCAACTCTCCTATGAGGCTGGAGGCGCAGGATCTGCCCCAACTGGAAAGCGCTCTCGATTAGTTGCCGCAAATCTTGCTGCAGCTCGTTTCTATCAAGAGCAGTTGAAATCTCCGGACGCAGTGATAGGAAGAGACTTTCTTGAGAAGCGTGGCTTTGATAGCGAAGCAGTTCGAAGTTTTGGGGTTGGCTTTGCACCAAAGGAATGGGATGCGCTCACTAAAGCGCTACGCGCAGAAGGTTTTACAATTGAAGAGTTAACGGTTGCGGGTTTGGTAAAAGAGGGACAGCGAGGGCCGATCGATCGTTTTAGATATCGATTGGTCTGGCCAATTCATGACATAACTGGCGATGTGGTCGGGTTCGGAGCTAGAAAGTTAGCGAGTGATGAAGAAGATAATGGACCCAAATATCTAAATACTCCAGAAACTCCCATATATAAGAAGAGCCAACTGCTCTACGGTCTAGATCGCTCAAAGAAAGAGATCGCTAAGTCCCGCCAAGTCGTAGTTGTTGAGGGATATACCGATGTGATGGCGGCTCACCTATCTGGAATCACGACAGCGGTCGCTACTTGCGGAACAGCGTTTGGAGATGATCACATCCGAATTCTCAGGCGATTGCTGATGGATGATGACTCTTTCCGAGGAGAAGTCATATTTACTTTTGATGGCGATGCCGCCGGACAGAAAGCGGCACTTCGGGCATTTGATGATGACCAGAAATTTGTCACCCAAACTTTCGTAGCTGTTGAACCAAATGGCCTTGATCCTTGTGAACTCCGCCAGAAAAGTGGCGATGGCGCGGTACGCGATTTAATCGCAAGGAGAGTTCCACTATTTGAGTTTGCGATAAGAACCGAGATTAAGAAGTTTGATCTAACTACTCCGGAAGGAAGAGTTAGCGCGCTAAATTCCACGGCCCCCTTAATCAGCAAGATTCGAGATGCATCGCTTCGCCCCGAGTATGTACGAACTCTCGCAGGTTGGCTAGGTATGGATGTTGAAGTTGTAACCGCCGCCGTTAAAAAGAACGCATCTAAAAGCGGCTCCGTAAAGAGCGAAGAGAGCGCGACCTCGAATTGGCGACCAGATCCGAATGAACCAAGACTCGCGCTAGAACGTGAAGTACTGAAAGTAAGGCTCCAGATGCCAGCGCTCGCCAGACAATGGAGCGAAGTTGAACCAAATGCATTTTCGCATCCTGCTTATGAGCGATTGCGTAATTACATCGATACCCAGAAAAACTTGGAGTCAATTGATGTATCAAAGATTGACGGCGAAGAATTGCGTTCATTTGTTACCGAGTTGCTCGTCGAACCAGTCCGGACTCAAGGTGAGATATCTGATCGCTATGTCTCAAGCATTATGGCGCGACTCAATGAGGTTGCGCTCTCCAGATCAATCGCAGAAATCAAATCCTCGCTACAACGACTCAATCCAGTAGAGAATGAGAAGGAGTATGGGGAGACTTTCGCAAAATTGGTCGAAATGGAGACGAAACGTCGCGCACTCCGGGAATTGGCGTTCGGAGAAGGCTTGTCGTAGAGTCTGACGGAGTTTTAGCCGATCCCTGATAGCTCAATCGGCAGAGCAGCCGGCTGTTAACCGGCAGGTTCTTGGTTCGAGTCCAAGTCAGGGAGCTTTTCATTTAGACTCATCTCTATGGCCATGGTCCGAATCCGAGTAGCGCTTCCTGATCGTCCTGGCTCCCTTGGTGCAGTCGCATCAGCAATTGGTTTTGCCGGGGGCGACATTAGAGGCTTAGTGGTCCTCTCATCTGAGGGTGGACGTGGAATCGATGACATCACCGTTGCATTTCCAGGAACCGATCCAGCCGACTTAATCAATGTATTAAATGCTATCGGTGGCGTTGAAGTTCTATCCGTAACGCCAGTTAGTTAATAGCTTTCTACCCGAGCTCCATCTCCAGGGAGCGAATCAAAGAATCTTGGTGAACCAAATCCACTCTTACTAAATGCTCGCTCAATTTCTACAGCAACTTTGGCAGCTTCATCGCTCTTAATAAGGGCGATCGCACTTCCGCCAAATCCGCCACCGACCATGCGAGCACCGAGCGCTCCAAGGTTTAGAGCGGTATCAACGGCGAGATCTAATTCGGGGCAAGAAACGTTGTAGTCATCTCGAAGTGATTGATGCGATTTTGTTAAGAGGTGTCCAAAGGTATAGAAGTCGTCGGCTTCGAGGACCTTTACAGCCTCAAGGACTCTTCCAATCTCAGTTACTGCATGACGCGCCCGCAGATAACTCACTTCCGGCAACCTTGTTCGTGCGGTTTCTAACTCTCCAATAGAGAGATCGCGCATCGCTTTGACGCCAAGTTCATTAGCGACCGCCTCACATTGTGCGCGACGCTCAGCATATCCACCATCAACAAGGGCATGATGCGCCCTTGTATCGACAATCAAGAGTTTTAAGTTGTTTGATTCAAAGTCGACTTTGATTTGGCGAGTAGAAAGGTCGCGACAATCCAATAGGAGAGCGTGGCCAGCTTTACCCATCAAAGAAATTGATTGATCCATGATGCCGCACGGAACTCCAACATATTCATTTTCAGCTCGCTGGGTAATTCTTGCAAGTTCGGTTAAGGACTTACCTAACTCAAAGTGCGCATTTAACGCGGTCGCAACGCTACATTCCAGCGCTGCAGATGAAGATAGCCCCGCTCCGGATGGAACTTCGCTTTCAACCAAGATTTCGACTCCAACTTTGATATCAAGAGCCCAGAGCACGCCTAGTATGTAGCGAGTCCAGACCGGCCCAGTTTGGGGTTTCAATTCGGCGATTGAGCTTTCAAAAACATCTCTCTTATGTTGATTTGTAGCAACTCTAATTCGCTCATCACTTCGAATCTTTAACGCACAGTACGTCCTAGCTTGAATGGCAAAGGGGAGGACAAAGCCATCGCTGTAATCAATATGTTCGCCAATCAGATTCACTCTACCTGGTGCCGATGCCACCAAATCAGGGTTTACACCAAAGAGCGTTGTGAAATCCTCGCGGATTTTCATCTTAGATTCGAACATCCCGAAGTTGTTGAGCGGACTGTTCCGGCCAGAGATCCATCATAAATGCGCCAAATGCGGATTCAGATCCAGCCAAATACTTTAGTTTTCCAGGCGCGCGCCGAACGCTTGTGATCTGCCAATGCAATCGGAGTACATCTCGACCAGTGCGAACCGGTGCTTGATGCCAAGCCGCTATGTAGGCCATCTTGGTATCAAAGACACCATCGAGTCTTTGTAGTACTTCTTTAGCTATCGCCGGGAAGTTTTCGCAAGCATTTTCATCTAAGGCTGCCAAATCTGGAACCGGGCGGATTGGAGCGACATGAATCTCAAAGGGATAGCGAGCGGCATATGGAACGAATGCAACCCAATCAGCGTTTCTTGCAATGACTCGGACCTCATCCTTAATCTCTCGCGTAACGAGGTCATCTAGTAGTACTCGCCCGGTTTTAGTTTTATGGTCTTCAGCAACTTTTAACATCTTCTCAGTTCGTGGTGGAAGATAAGGATAAGCGTAGATCTGTCCGTGGGGATGAGAGAGCGTCACGCCAACTTCTTCGCCCCGGTTTTCAAATGGCGCAATATGTTCTATGTATGAGAACGTAGAAAGTTCAGCAGTGCGATCTCGCCACGCCTCTAGAACGGTACGGATTTGGTGATGAGATAAATCTTTAAAGGAGGCCTCGTAGTTTGAGGTGAAACAAACTACTTCGCACTTTCCTGCAGCAGGTATTGGAGGAGTGGCAAAGTCAATCTCATTTGGAATCTTCACATCTTTCTCTGGAGAACGAAGCGATGGCGAGCGATTGTCGAATACCACGACTTCATAATCACTCTCAGGAATTTCGGTTAAGAAGCCGGGGCGGCTTGGGGCAAGTGGATTTAACTCTTTAGGAGGTAGAAATACTCGACCTTGACGGTGCGCAGCCATGACAACCCACTCGTTATTTAACGCATCAAGACGCATCTCTCCGATTTGCGGTTGGGTCTCAGCCTCTCGTTGGTCTACGGCATCGCGTGATTGACCTTGAGTGTCGTAATAGCGGATTGTTCGACCATCCATGAGCAAGCGGTCAGTTCTTACGACCCCAGCGCCTAGTTTCTTGCTCGACATTATGAGCATTACTCTACCGGCATGTCTTCGCAGGCGCACTTATCTAACGGCGGGGTTGATTTAATCGCGGAAGTTGTAGATGGCGCGCTAGTAGTCCGCTATTGGGGCAAGAAAATTGGAAGCGATTTATCTAAGTTTCCATTCGAGCGCTCGATTCCAAATAGCGACTTTGACTCAATCCAAAACCCTGGAATATTGCGGGAACACTCGCGTGGCTGGATTGGATATCCAACTCTCTCTGGGCATCGCTCCGGTAAGGCCTGGTCATCGCACTTTGAGATCACAGAATTTAATTCAAGTAAAGATTCTCTTGAAGCAAAATTTATTGATTCAGCAATTGCACTTGAGCTAGAACTTAATTTGAATTTAGATTCCAATGGCGTAATTAGAATGAACTACGCGCTATTGAATCAAGGCGATGATTACACCTTAAATGAATTGATTTATTGGTTACCACTATCTGATAAGGCGCGCGAGAGCCTCGATTTTGCCGGGCGCTGGTCAAATGAGCGGAACCCACAGCGTCGGGGAATTGATGTTGGCCGTTGGGTCCGAGAATCTAATGAAGGGCGAAGTGGGCACAACTTCACCATCGGCGAGATTGCGCTAACTAAAGAAACAAACTTTGCAACTGGAGAGGCTTGGTCTATCGCTCTGGCGTGGAGCGGCGATATTCGCTACTGCATTGAAAAGAACTACGAAGGGGTGCAATCAATTGGAGCAAGTGAGATCTTGGCTCCGGGTGAAGTGATTCTAGGGAAAGGTGAGCGCTACCAATCCCCAGAATTGATTGCGGTCTACTCAGATACAGGTTTAGATGGATTAGCGCAGCGTTATCACCAACACCTCCGTGCGCGAACTCATCACCCAACTAAGCCACGCCCGGTAACTCTGAATATGTGGGAAGCAATCTACTTTGACCATAGCGAAGATCGAGTTCGCAAACTTGTCGATGTTGCCGCAAGTATCGGAGTGGAACGGGTAGTACTTGATGACGGCTGGTTTGGCTCTAGGCGGAGCGATCGCCTTGGTCTAGGAGATTGGCAAGTCAGTAAAGAGCTATGGCCAAATGGGCTTCGTCCGATTTCGGAATATATAGCTAGTAAAGGAATGGAGTTTGGACTCTGGTTTGAAGGGGAGATGGTAAATCCAGATTCGGATCTTTATCGTAGCCATCCAGATTGGATATTGAGCGAAGCAGGGCGGACTCCACCTACTTGGCGCCATCAACTCGTTCTTAATATCTCTAATCCAGATGCATTTGATTACGTGCTTCAAGCAACCAGCAAAATAATTTCAGATTCCAATGTTAATTACATCAAATGGGATCACAATCGAGTCTTAGTTGATGCGGGATATTTCGGAAAAGCCGCAATTCACAATCAGACTCTTGCTATTTATGAGTTGTTTAAGGTGCTGAAGGAACTCCATCCTGGACTTGAAATCGAATCTTGCTCATCAGGTGGCGGCCGAGTCGACTTCGGCGTTGTGGATTATGTTGATCGCTTCTGGGTAAGTGATAACAACGATGCGCTGGCGCGCCAACAAATCCAAAGATGGACCATGCAATTCATGCCGCCAGAACTTCTCGGCACTCATATTGGACCAACTCCGGGACATCAGACTGGACGAGAGCTTTCGCTCTCATTCCGAGCCGTGACAGCGTTATTTGGTCACGCTGGTATCGAGTGGGATATCACCAAGCTAGATAGTGAAGAATTGCAACTTCTAAAGAGTTGGATTGATTACTACAAGGCAAAGCGCTCCCTTATACATACAGGAAAAGTCACTCGCGTTGACTATCCGGATGATAATCATTATCTACATGGAATTGTTGGCGAGAATGAATCACTTTTTGCGTATGTACAACTACAACCAATAAAGACCTCACATGCTCCAAATCTTCGCTTTACCGGGTTGGATCGAGATAAGAAATATCGCGTGACCGTTGTTGAACCAGCTGGAAGAGTTGGAATGATGCTGATTGCACCGCCGAAATGGCTAGAGGATGGCGCCACCGCCACTGGAGCGGCTCTGAGCGAAATTGGTTTGCCCGCGCCCATTTTGCAACCGGCGCAAGCTCTTCTGCTTGAGATAAAAGCTATTTAACCCAATCTAGCGTTCGCTGAATAGCTCGCTTCCAATTTTCAAGCCCACTCGTTGCAAGAGAAGATCCAGATTTTGCTTTCCACCGTCTTCCTTCTTGCCAATTTTCTCGCAACTGTGATCTATCTTTATAGAAACCAGTTGCTAGACCTGCTGCATAAGCCGCTCCCAGGGCAGTAGTCTCAATAACTTTTGGTCTAACCACATCGATTTGCATGATGTCAGATTGCATCTGCATGCATAGTTCATTAGCAGTAATTCCACCATCTACCCGCATCTCGGGAAGTTTTACGCCGCTATCGGCTGACATCGCATCAAGGACATCCCGAGTTTGATAACAAATCGCTTCAAGCGCAGCCCGTGCCAAGTGAGCCTTCGTAGCTGCACGAGTCAACCCAACGACGACACCGCGAGCATCATTTCTCCAATACGGCGCAAAGAGACCTGAGAATGCCGGTACAAAGTAAACGCCACCGTTATCCGGGACGCTATTAGCTAACTCTTCTACTTCAGGCGCGCTCTTTATGATTCCTAGTTGGTCACGTAACCATTGAATAGCTGAGCCAGTAACCGCAACGGATCCTTCGAGCGCATATCTAGCTTTCTCGGGGCCAAATTTGAAACAGACTGTAGTAAGCAGACCATTTTTCGATCTGACAATCTCCTCACCGGTATTTAATAGCGCAAAGTTTCCAGTTCCATAAGTTGTCTTCGATTCACCACGTTCAAAGCAAGCTTGACCAACCATTGCAGCTTGTTGGTCACCCAAGATTCCGGCGATTGGAACTTCAGCTCCTAGCGGTCCACTTGCGAGCGTCTTTCCATAAACTTCAGAGGAGGATGCAATTTTCGGCAATATCGAGCGTGGAACTTCGAAAATCTTCAATAGCTCGTCATCCCAATCTAAGGTCTCAAGATCCATAAGCAAGGTACGGCTTGCATTTGTTACATCCGTTACATGAACCCCACCAGTTAGATTCCAAACTAGCCAAGAATCAATTGTGCCTACCAAAGCGCGATTGCCCGATACTGCTTCCCTAACGGCAGGAACATTCTTCAAGAGCCAATTCATCTTGCTACCTGAGAAGTAAGGAGCGATGGCTAAGCCAGTCTTATAGGTGATTGTCGACTTGACTTCATCGGTTAACGATGAGAGAAATTCTTGTGTTCTAGTGTCTTGCCAGACAATCGCATTTGAAAGTGGCCTTCCACTCTCTTTATCCCAGATAACGGTGGTTTCGCGCTGGTTTGTGATTCCAATTCCCGCAAGCTCACTTGCCAAGATTCCAGCGTTAGCGAGCGCTCCCTTTATGACTTCCTGTGTGCGTTGCCAGATCTCAGTTGCATCGTGCTCCACCCAACCTGCTTGAGGGAGGATTTGGCGATGCTCTAATTGATGTTGACCGACAATCGAACCTCTTTCATCAAAGACGATGAAACGGGTGGAGGAGGTACCTTGGTCTAGGGAGCCGATAAAAGCCATAAGCCGTATCCTACGCAGGTGAGAGTTTTATCCTCCGAGTTGAGTCCAAGCGCCCGTATCGATGCAATCAAGAGCCTTCGTGAGGATCACTTCGATATCTTGGTAATTGGCGGCGGAGTAAATGGTGCAGGAATCGCCCTCGATGCAGCCTCTCGCGGACTAAAAGTAGCCCTCGTTGAGATGGCTGACTTTGCATCGGGAACATCTTCGCGATCATCAAAGTTGATTCATGGCGGATTACGTTACCTAGAGCAGTACGATTTTAAATTGGTGCGGGAAGCGCTCCAAGAGCGCGAGTTAATGGTCACAACGCTATGCCCACACCTAGTTAAGCCGGTTTCATTCTTGTATCCACTTCAAGAGAAGTTCAAAGAACGGACCTACGTTGGCGCCGGAATGGCTCTTTACGATGCGCTGCGCGGATTCAAACGCGCCCTGCCTTGGCATAAGCACATCTCGCAACGAGAGCTAAGTGAAGTTGCGCCATCGCTCCGCCTCGACTTGATCACAGGCGGTTACCAATATTTTGATGCCCAAGTCGATGATGCGCGGCACACCATGATGATTGCGCGAACTGCAGCGAAGTATGGTGCGGTGATAACAACTCGTACTGCTTGTAAAGATCTAATCAAGAACGGTCGGAGGGTCGAGGGCGCCGTAATCGAAGATCTTGAGAGTGGCGAAATCATTGAGGTGAAAGCTAAGTCGACCATCATGGCTGCGGGAGTCTGGACCGATCCGCTTTACGAATCATTTGGAGTTAAGCCGGGATATCGAGTCCGTATGTCTAAAGGTGCTCACATCGTCGTACCCGGAGAGGCGATCAAATCAAATACCGGGGTAATTATTAAGACTGACCTCTCAGTTCTCTTCATAATTCCTTGGGGAAATAAATGGATCGTCGGTACTACCGATACTGATTACGAGGAAGACCGCTCGAGCCCGCTTGCCACAAGAGAAGATGTGAACTACATCTTGGCTCAAGCAAATCGAGTTCTTGAACCCAAATTAGAGCGCTCCCAAGTAATTGGAGTCTTTGCAGGGCTCCGGCCATTAGTCTCATCTGATCCTGATTCACCAACTACTGAGCTATCAAGAGAACATGTAGTCGATCATCCAGTTCCTGGATTTGTAACTATCGCAGGTGGTAAGTACACGACTTATCGAGTGATGTCTGAAGACGCCGTTGATGTAGCCATAACTGATTTAATGCGGATTGTTCCTGAGTCATGTACGGAGACGCTTGCGATTGTGGGAGCAGATGGTTACTCAGTCCTTCTCAACAAGGCTGATGAATTGGCAAAAGATTATGGAATCTCCAAGGAGATTGTTATGCACCTTTTAAATCGCCATGGGGCGCTCTTTGCCGAAGTTCTAGAACCAGCGCTGAAGAACAACGCTCTTCTTAAACCGTTAATCCCAGGTCTTTCTTACCTAAAGGCTGAAGCTCTATATGCCGTTACTCACGAGGGTGCTCGTAGCGTCGATGATGTGCTCTCGCGTAGAACTCGCATTAACTTTGAAGCAAAGGATCAAGGACTTGGAGTTGCCAAAGAAGTAGCCGAAATAATCGGAGAAGTTCTTGGTTGGAGCGAAACTCAGGCAAATGACTCTGTTAAGGATTATGAAGAACAAGTGCGGGCTCAGAACGATGCACTTGCCCAGACTCTTTCCAAGTCTGCTAAATAATCCACATATTTAGTTCTGAATCTGACCCTTACAAGTATCAACCGGAGGGGCAACCGGGCGCCGAGTGGGTGAAGGCTTCGGGGTTGGTTCTGGGCCCTGAGTCAAAGTGAAAGTTATTGGCTGTTCTGAACGGGCATGTGTTCCAGTTTGATCGACAAAAATCACGTTGCCGGTGATTGTCCCTGCGGGAAGATTGCGTAACTTTAAAGTCCAAACACCAGCAGCATCCCTAACCGGAGTTTGGTCAACTCTTGCTGCGGGATTTTCAGCTAACTTAAATGCAACAGTTCCGGTTACAACCGGTTCATTACTGGGCCTGCGAACCTCAACTTTAACTGAGGTGTTCTTATCGGTTGATGATGCTTTAAGGCTAGTTATCAGCATCGTGGTCGGTTCATTCACCGGAAGATAATCACCAGATTGTGGGCTCCAAACGCCGCGAGTGAGTTGAAGGAATGAGTTCGCATCACCTCTAAAGACATTTAGATCAACACGCGATGAAGCGACTCCGTATCGTTCACCAATTCCGCAAGATGAGTACTGCCAGATCTGCCAGAGTGAGGAGCAGTTTCCAGTGCTCCAGGAGTGAACGAAACAACCAAAAATCTTCCGGCCGGGCTCAGCCGTGGGATCGGCAGGATCTATTCCATACTGCGCTTTCCAGAGTGGATATTGGCGCAACGTCTCACTTCGCACCATAGATTGTTCGAGGAAAGTTGGATATGAATAGAAGATTGGCTTTCGTCCGGTTCTCTCATAAACAGTCTCCATCCAAGTCTCTGCCCAGAGAGTGACTAATTTCTTTGGAGCGCGTTTTGTACATATAGAGCCGTTAGCGGCAACACAACTATTTTCAAGATCTAGGGCATAGGGAAGATCGCGCTCGGTATATCCGCCAAGACTTGATAGGCGCCAGATTGCTTTTTGGGCTTGTGCTTGGGCATCACGAATCACCGCATCGCGATTAGTAGTATTAGGAAGAATTGTGTAGTGGTAGTAACCGGTAAAGAGACCAGCTGCTTGCGCGGCATTTCTATCCATCAGTAAGTATTTGAGCGCCAATTGATCTGCATCATCTCGGGTATCAGAAGCTTTAATCATCACAAATCTCATACCAGCGTTATACATCTTCACAAAGTCAATTGGTTTATCGCCCGGGTGCTGCCATCTACTTACATCTGTGCCATGTATACGACCCCCGGGACCAGTTAAAGCAATGAGATCTTCTGGAGCGGTGATTTGGGGGACTTGTTTCACTCTAATCGAACGAGCCTTAGTCGTATAGCTCTTGCTGCCGACCGTTATACGGGCGCGATAAGTCGCTTTTGTTTCTAACGCCGTTATATTTGTTTGAATTTTCCACGCACCACTAGCGGTGGAGCGAGTTCGAAGCCTAGTGTCAGTCCATCCACTATTTAATTGCACATCAATTCTGACCACCGCATTCTTAACTTTCGGTTTAATCAATCCGTGGAACGATAGCTTTGATTCAGGATAGCCAGGAGTTTGAGCGAGAAAGAAAGTAGTACTTACTCTCGCCGCCTGAGTGGCTGGGAGAGTCAATGTGAATACAGCTAAAGCAAGAACAAAAGTGAGAATTCGCTGCGTTTTCACGGCGTAATTATCTCGATATAACTTGAGATTCTGGGTAATGAAGCGCGTATGGCTATCCTTGGGATGTGATTGATTTTGCCACAAAATTGGTAGAGAGCATCGGCATATTTGGCGCTGGTCTATTTATCGCAATTGAGTCCGTTGTGATTCCGCTTCCGTCCGAGCTAGTCCTTTTGTTATCAGGTTTCAATGTTTCTATCGGGGAATTCTCATTCTTCTCAGTCTGGACCACCACAACTCTTGGATCATTAGCTGGCGCTTATCTTCTTTACTCCATCGGCTTTGCCGTATCAAGAGAAGGAATAGACAAACTCGTATTCCGATTTGGAAAGTTTGTTGGAATTAAGCAACGCGATGTCCATGCTGCATTTAAATGGTTCGATAGGTACGGAACTCTTGTCATTTTCTTTGGAAGACTCGTTCCATTAATTCGATCGCTGGTAAGTATCCCTGCTGGCCTTGCCAAAATGAATCTGGCTCGATTTTCACTGCTTACAGCTGCGGGTAGCGGAATCTGGAACGCGCTCTGGATATCTATAGGAATCCAATTGGGAGATAGATGGCGGGATGCCGAGAATTGGGCAAAGTACCTAGATTATGCGGTCTACGCTCTAGTCGTCCTAATAGCAATAGTATTCGTTACCAGGATGATTCGTCGCCGAGGAGCAAGCGCTAACTAATCTCTCTCACAGAAATCTCAACTTCAAAGATTTCTTTTAAAACCTTCTCTAGCGCAGGACGAAAACGTTCATCTCTAATTTTTGAATAGTCGTGACCACCTTCAAACTTGTTTGGATCAGAGAAATCTAGAGTCAAGGCTCCGTCTTCGAATGAGACTAGTCGACCATCAAAGTAGGCAAGCCAAGCGGTTCGGTCGTTGCGTTCAAGGGCATCAAGAACATCATTCCAACGTTCCTTGATTTCAGTGAGAGTGAGTGGATTGGGCATTCATTAAGTCTATTTCGATTTCGACAGAATCAACTGTTGGTGGGGCAGGTAGGGCTCGAACCTACGACGACCGGATTATGAGTCCGGGGCTCTAACCAACTGAGCTACTGCCCCTCTATGGGATTTTCAGGAGGATGATACCTATTTTGATTGCTCTTGTTTAACAAGCCTTTTAGCCAATTTGGCTAACGGTCAAGATTGTCCCCGGAATTCCAGGAACGCTGCCACTCGCATCCGTACTTTTCGCTCCCACTTCTTACACTTAATGGTCTTAGGAGTAACTAGTCGAGCTTTACCAGTCTTTACATTCACACAATTGCGAATTTCTTGACCGTTTGCAGCTTGAGTAATTGAAGTGGGATAGGTCAAGACAGCGAATATGGCAAACGCCAAAAATCTAATTAATCCGAGTCTATCCATCGAAAAGAGGTTACTTATGGTTTGAATTTCCTTGGAGTCCACTTTGAATATTGCGACTTTCCCGTGAGTAATACCGAGTATTTCGTGGCAATCTTGATAATCTCGATAGATGAAACTTCCCCGATTAGTGCTCTTCCTTGCAACCACATTGGCTTTCACCATCTTTGGAGCACCAGCAAGGGCTGAATTCGGCTACGTATATCCAGTCTCCGGATGCAAAACGACATTTCCTTGGTATCACCATGATTATCCAGCTGCGGATATAAAGGCGCGCCTTGGTTGTGCTTTTGTTGCCCCAATTGGAGGAGTTGTTCAAGATGTAAGTAGAGAAGATCGATGGAGTGGAAAGACTAACCTCGGACAAGATCGCGGTGGTTTATCAGTTTCGATAATTGGTGATGATGGAGTTCGCTACTACGGTTCACATTTATCGAAGGTCGAAGCGGGAATCGAATCTGGCGTTCGTGTTGAAGCGGGCCAGAAACTTGGTGAGATTGGAAGATCGGGAAGCGCCCGTGGAATTCCAAGACCACATCTTCACTTTGGAATTTCTTATCAAACGGAGCCGGGGGATTGGGAGATTCGTCGCGGCGCAATAAAACCGTGGAAATACCTGGAGGCGTGGAAGAAGGGCGAAAGCCTTTCGCCTGTTAAAGCAGTTGCCAAAGCCAAGAAGAGAGCTGGCAAATAAAAAAGCCCCGGGTTTCCCCGAGGCTTTTTTGAAGAAAGTGGATTTAGTTAGCAACCACTTGATCAGCCTGTGGACCCTTTGGGCCTTGGATGACTTCAAATGAAACGGACTGGCCCTCATCGAGAGACTTATAGCCATTTCCTTGGATTGCTGAGTAGTGAACGAAGACGTCCTGTCCGCCGCCATCTACTGCGATGAAACCGAAACCCTTTTCAGAGTTGAACCACTTTACTTTGCCTGTTGCCATGTAGCTTTATTCCTTCAGTCTTAATGGGACAAACGAGATTTTCTAGCTTGTCAGTCTTCCCGTCTTCCAGACCAAACAAGCACAAGCAAGCGGTTTTCGAAAAGCGTTGGACTAGCGAGAAGCCTACCTTGATAAATGGCGCTCAATAACCCGAGATTTAGATATGGACAACCTCATATAAAGAGGTGAAGATTGGCTCTGCTAACGGTTTTGAGCAGATGGGCTGGGGAAGGTCGCATCTGCTTGTAGATGCGGCTTGCTACCTCAAGGAGCTGCTATGAAGACGTTGCCGAGCGTTGGTTTCGGTCCCACCCATGGATACCTCTATATACATGCTGCCCCGAGGGCGGTACTTAGGAATCTTGAGTGGGGGATGGCTGAAGTTCTACAGATGCCAATTTCTCTCAAGTGGGAGTCGCAACCGTTATTAAGTGGATCGTATCGAAGTGAAGTCTCATGGAATGGTCTTCAAGGTACGGGATCAAGTTTAGTCAGCACGCTAAAGGGTTGGCATTACATAACTTTTGAGTTGTTTGAATCGTCAAGCCAAGGAAGCGATGGCTCTCTATATATGTTCTCTCCCGAATTGGGACTTTTCCGCGGAACGGTCAGTCCAACTGGCGATTTAGTAATAAATGAGAATCAGATTCAAAAGATCCTAAGTGGAAACTTAAATCCGATGCATGCGCTTGAGGAAATAGAGAACTTGTTGGGAAAGAAATGGGATGATGCGCTCGATCCGTATCGCCACTTAGCAATGGGTGGGGAAGATGTGGATGCTAGGCTTTCGGTATGAACGGTGAAAGTTCGCGCGAAAAATCAATCTCTTTGATTATTGCTGCGGCAATTGTTGCGCTAGCAATGGGTTTGGGACTTTCTCAAGTAGGTAAAGGATTTGCTTCACGATCAAGTGAGGGAATCACTGTCACCGGATCTGCTCGCGTTGATGCGGTCGCAGATAAAGTTGTCTGGCAGCTAAATGCTGAATTTGTATCGCCCACCCAGAGCGTTGCAGTCGCGCGGGTTACTTCTTCGGTTGAAGCAATCGTTAATTACTTAGTGGATGGCGGAATCCCAAATAGCGCGATTGAGTTCGGTTCACTATCTGCATATGGACAAGAAGAGTGGAGTAATGGATCAAGCACCGGGCGAATTGCAAGTTATCGAGCTTCTAGAACAGTCACGGTTCGAACAGATGATGTTGCAAAGGTAAAAGAGTTGAGCACCAATATTGGTTCGCTATTGGAAGCTGGCGTTAGCGTTTCGAATTACGGACCCCAGTACTATGTTTCAAAGTTAAATGAACTTCGCCCACAGCTATTGGAGCAAGCCGTAAAGGATGCCCAAGTTCGTGCCGAAGCGATTGTTGCCGCTACAGGTGGCAAAGTAGGGAACATAATGAGCGTGAGATCCGGGCCGTTCCAGGTCACTTCACCCGATTCGGTCGATACATCAGCTGGTGGTTTTTATGACACTTCGACTATCGATAAGACAATAACCTCAACTGTCACGGTCATATTCAAGGTCAAGTCGTAGTTCGGTTAACAAACCAAATCTGAACGCTAAGCGGCGCTACCTTGGTTCTATCGCTCGGTTTACAGAGTTGTGGCTCTAGTTCGGCAATCTGTTTTGCCGAATCAAATACGGTTCGAAAGCTATCTCCCCAAGTTTGATTTGGGAGCGTTACTTCCAAATCTTCAGGAGCGCTATTTAGTATTACAAAAAGTCCTTGTTTATGGGATGCATCTATCAAGAAGGCTAAGTGACGTGATGAGTCGTCTTGCCATGTATGAGATGTCATCTCAAGTCCATCTTTATTGAACCAGGCTAGATCTTTGCGCTTTGTTCCTTGGTCAAGGGCTCCGGTAAAGAATTCATCAATCACTTCTGCCATGTATGTAGTGCGAATTTTGGAGAGCGAACCAAGGGATTCAAGTAAATCGCTCTCTTTTTCAAAACTCTGCCAATCAAGAGTCCAGCCACCAAAAAAGTTTTCTGGCGCGTCCCAAGGAAGTTTTGGGTTTAACGAGTAGGCATTGTTCGAGCCTGATTGGGATCGTGCGACTTCATCACCCATGGTTAACATCGGCACACCGGATGAAATCATGAGAGTCGCCAATAGGGATTTTTTAAGAGTGGCTCTAATCGCACTAATGTTTTGATCTTCCGTCGGCCCCTCAATACCCACATTCCAAGAGCGATTCTGGTTACTGCCATCATTATTACCTTCTTGATTCATCTCATTATGTTTCTCTTGATACGAGACGAGGTCATTTAAGGTGAAACCATCATGTGCCGTTAAAAAATTAATCGAGCTCGTCGGTCCACGGAAATAGAAGATGTCATTTGAGCCCGCCAACCTAGAGGCGAGATCAGAAACGCCATTGCTATGTCCGCGAGCTGAATCAGCTAGCCAGAATTGTCGGACCGCGTCGCGATAAGCGTCATTCCACTCACGCCATGGATGCGGGAAGTCACCAAGGGCATATCCGGCAATATCCCACGGCTCGGCAATCAACTTCCGCTCCCGCAAGATTGGATCAGCTGAAAGCGCGGAAATGAGCGGGCCATAAGTATCTATACCGCCATTGCGAGCCAGGGCGGTGGTCAAGTCAAAGCGGAAGCCGTCGACTCCAATGACTTCGCTCCACCAATGAAGAGAATCCATAATCATGCGAACCACGAAGGGCCTTCGAGTATCTAAAGTGTTTCCGCATCCAGTTACATCTTCGTATTGATCATCAACTAAGTGGCGATAGAAGGTCTTATTGTCGATTCCTCTAAAAGAGAGCGTGGGACCTGATTTACCCTCCTCGGCGGTATGGTTGTATACAACATCCAAAATAACTTCAATCCCAGCGCTGTGAAGCGCCGCAACGCTATCTTGCAACTCTTTAGCTGGATTATCTGTTGCTGCATAAGCGCGGTGCGGTGCTGAGAAAGCGATGGGGTTGTATCCCCAATGATTTACCCGGCCACGAGAACGGACCGAGGTCTCACTTAAGAAGTGATGGATCGGCAAAAGTTCGAGCGCTGTAACACCTAATTGTTTTAGATGTGCAATGACCGAGGGGTGTGCAAGAGCTTTGTATGTTCCGCGTTCACCTTCGGGTATTTCAAGATTTCTAAAAGTTAGTCCCTTTACATGAGCTTCGTAAATCAGAGTTCTATTCCATGGGGTGTTCGGTCGATGTATTACACGCGAGTTGGTTTCAGTAACTACGGATAAGGGAACGAATTGAGCGGAGTCTCTTCTATCTTGAATCTCTAGAAACCCGTTACCTAATTCATCTGTAGCCTCATGTCCGAAAATTTCGGGTGCACCTTTTAACTCTCCAGATAGCTGATGCGCATATGGATCAATAAGAAGTTTGTTTGGATTAAAGCGCCATCCTTGGTCAGGGCGCCATGGTCCGTAAACGCGATAGCCGTATCGCTGACCTGCCCTGATTCCGGCTAGATAGCCATGCCAGATCGGCCCATCTCGATGAGCGAGGGAGAAGCGAGTCTCGGTGAGCTCACCGCCTACTTCATTGAAGAGGCATAGTTCGACGGCATCTGCGGCGGGTGCCCAGAGCGTGAAGTTGGTTCCCTCAGCGGTAACTACAGCGCCCAGGGTTCGGGGATCGGCTGGCCTCACCTTGGTATCCAACCACTCAAGCGGCGGTGCGGAGTGCAACCTCCAATTGGAAGGGTTGGTTACTCGCCAGTAGCATCCGAGCATGAAGATCGCGATCTGCGTTAAGCAAGTTCCAGATTCGTGGGCCGAGAAGAAAATGGTCAACGGTCGCTTGGATCGCGAGAGCGTTGATGCAGTTCTAAATGATTTAGATGAATATGCAATCGAAGAAGCGCTTCGAATCGTAGAACCTTTAAATGAAGGTAAAGAGAGCCCCGAACACACGATCACACTCATCTCTATGGGACCAGAGCGAACTACTGAGGCGATTCGCAAAGGTTTATCCATGGGAGCCGATGGCGGAGTTTTGGTCAGCGATCCAGCTTTAGCAGGTTCTGATGCAGTTGCTACTGCGAAAGTACTTTCAAAAGTCATTCAAGATGGCGGTTTTGATTTAGTTTTCTGTGGCACCGAATCTACCGATGCTCGCATGAGCGTAATTCCGGCGATGCTCGCCGAATCACTCGGTTGGGCACAACTCACTTTTGCAGGTTCAGTCAAAGTTGATGCCGGAGCGAAGAGCGTTGAGATTGCCCGGATGACCGAGAGTGGCGTTGAAACAATGTCAGCGGCTTTTCCATGCATCGTTAGCGTGATTGAAAAGATTAACGAGCCGCGCTATCCATCTTTTAAGGGAATCATGGCTGCTAAGAAAAAACCGATCGAGACCAAGGCGCTTGCTGATATCGGTGTTAGTTCCGGAGAAGTTGGTACAACTGGCGCTTGGAGTGAAGTTCTCGAAGCGCAACCCCGGCCGCCGCGCGATAAGGGCGTAAAACTTGAGGATTCCGGTGACGGCGGAACCAAGTTAGCGGATTACTTGCTTGAGAAGCGGTTGGTGTAACTATGGCCAACATTCTCTTTCTCGTAGATCACGATGGTTCGAAAGTTGCCAAAACACCAGGCGAATTAGCAACCTTTGCAAAGCGCGCGGGAAGTGCGATCGGAGTAATTCTCGCTAATAACGGAGCAGGCGATGCACTTGCTGCGCAACTATCTGGGACTGAGATTGATCGATTGATAGTCGTAGAAAATGACGAGATTTCAAAGCACGGAATCGCCGCCGCGGTTTCTGCGCTGGCCCAAGTTGTTGCCAAGGAAAAACCTGAAGCGATCTTGGTTGCCTCATCAGCGCGCGGTAAAGAAATTGCTGGAAGATTGGCGCTTCGCATTGCCGGTGGCGTAATCACCGATGCAACCGACTTCCGTAGCGATTTATCAACGACTCAATCTGTTTTCGGCGGATCATTTACCGTAAACGCCAAAGTCAAAGTTGGAACTCCAGTCATATCAATTCGACCGAGCTCGATTGAAGCGGGAGTGGCTAGCGCCGCCGCGAGCATCGAAAAGCTCGAAGTTTCTATCGAAGCAAAAGACAAAACGGTGACGATTTCGAATTCTCAACCGCCCGTCAAAGGTGGTCGCCCTGATCTAACTGAGGCAAAGATTGTTATCTCAGGCGGACGAGGCACAAATGGAAACTTCGCTGAAGTTGAAGCGATGGCTGATCTAATTGGAGCGGCAGTTGGAGCATCGCGCGCTGCAACGGATGCAGGTTGGTATCCCCATACTCATCAAGTCGGCCAAACTGGAAAAACAGTTAGCCCACAGCTTTACATCGCTTGCGGAATTTCTGGAGCAATCCAACATCGTGCGGGTATGCAGACTTCTAAGACCATCGTTGCAATCAACAAGGATCCAGAAGCACCCATCTTCGATCTTGCGGATTTTGGCGTTGTCGGGGACTTATTTGCGGTTCTGCCTCAAGCGCGCGAGGCGCTCAAGGCAAAACGCGCATAACCTCACCGGTCACTCCCTCGCTTTAGAATTAAGCCATGCCGCGCGTCTATTTTGATAATGCTGCCACAACCCCAATAAGTGATGTGGCGCTACAAGCATTTGTCGATCAAGCCCGCGAACTAGGAAACCCCTCAAGTCTTCATGGCTATGGAAGAGAAGCCCGCAAGAACGTCGAAGAAGCCCGCGAACGGATAGCTGCCTTGGCTGGATGTGAAGCGAGCGAGGTAATTTTTACGGGAAGTGGAACTGAGGCCAATAATCTTGCAATAAAGGGAATTTTCTGGAAGCGACGAAGCGAGAATCCCAAGCGGCGCGTAATCATCATCTCGACCTTCGAACATCACGCCATCCTCGACCCAGTTCATTGGTTAGCTGAAGAAGAGGGAGCGGAGGTAATTGAAGTTCCAGTAACCCGCGAAGGTTTTATAAATTTCGAATTCCTTAAGAGCGCTTTAGAAAACCGAAGTGATGAGATTGCGTTAGTTAGCATCATCCACGCCAACAATGAAGTTGGAACAATCCAGCCAATAAGTGAGGTTGTGAAATTAGCCGAGAAGTATTCGATCCCAGTTCACACTGATGCGATCCAGAGTTTTGGGAAGATTCCCTTAAATTTCGCCGAGCTTGGGCTATTCGCAATGACGATAAGCGCTCATAAGATCGGCGGTCCAGTCGGCGTTGGTGCGCTAATTCTCAGGCGTGGGGTGGATGTCACTCCAATTCTTCATGGCGGCGGACAAGAGCGTGATATCCGGTCGGGAACTGTGAATGCCGCAGCCATAGTCGCTTTTGCTTCTGCGGCTCAAATTGCGATAAGAAATCGTGAAAAGAACGCCCTCTATGTTGCATCGCTACGAGATTCACTTAAAGAGACAATTAAGGCCGATGTTCCGGATGCAATCTTCAATGCAGCCGAAGGGGAACATCTCCCGGGAATTTTAAATGTGCGCTTTCCCAATACAGAAAGTGATTCGCTCTTACTTCTATTTGATGGCGAGGGAATTGCATGTTCGACCGGCTCGGCCTGCTCGGCCGGGGTACAACAACCAAGCCATGTACTACTTGCTATGGGCTTGAGCGAGAAAGAGGCTCGTTCCTCGCTTAGATTCTCACTCGGAGCTGAAAATTCCCGGTCTGATATCGATTATTTCCATACCTGTATCAAAAAGGTCATCGAGCGGGCGAGGGCTGCGTACCGGAGCACTGCATGAAATTAATTGCAGCAATGAGCGGAGGAGTCGACTCTGCCGTGGCTGCGGCGCGCGCCAAGGAAGCTGGCCATGAAGTTATAGGCGTTCATCTCGCGCTCTCAAAAAACCCAAAGAAATATCGCTCTGGCGCTCGTGGCTGTTGCACTATTGAAGATTCGCATGATGCCCGTAGAGCCGCAGATCGAATCGGTATCCCGTTTTATATCTGGGATATGTCCGATGAGTTCCATGAAAACGTGGTTGAGAATTTTCTTGCTGAGTATGCCAACGGTCGAACTCCGAATCCATGTCTGCGCTGCAACGAGAAAATCAAGTTTGCAGCCGTTTTAGATCGCGCAAAAGCAATGGGATTTGATGGAGTCGTCACTGGACATTATGCAATTACAAAGGAGAGCGATACGGGAAGATTGCTCTATCGCGCAATTGATCCACTGAAAGATCAATCATATGTTTTAGCAGTCTTAAATGGCGAACAACTACAAGGAGCGTTCTTCCCGCTCGGTGATACAACTAAGGAAAATGTGCGGAAAGAAGCCTCCGCACGCGGACTAACCGTTGCAAATAAACCAGATAGCCATGACATCTGTTTTGTGCCTTCTGGAGATAACGCAGGTTGGTTACGTGATCGCCTTGGTAGTGAGGTTGGTCCAATAGTTGATGAATCAGGAACCAAATTGGGTGAGCATAAGGGCGCCTATACCTACACAATCGGCCAGCGCCGTGGCTTAGGAATCACAATTCCGACTCCCACAGGCGAACCGCGCTACGTACTTCGCATTGAACCGAAGAGCAACACAGTTGTAGTCGGCGAGAAAGAGTCCCTTGCAATAAAAGCGATTAGCGGTGAGCGGGTAATCTGGTGCGGTCCGGCTGCAACCACACAAAGGGTGCGCGGTTTCGTACAAGTTCGGGCCCATGGCGAAGCCCATCCCTGCACCTATTGGAGCGAAACTGGTGAGAGTAGCTTGCACGCGGAGTTGGATGAGCCGATTTTTGGTCTAGCAACTGGACAAGCAATGGTTATTTATGACGGTGAGCGAGTAGTTGGTTCTGCGACGATTGCAGGCACAGCATGAGCGGAAAAGGTGATAGCGAAGTCCGAAGAAGTATGAGCGAACTTGCAGAAGAGATTCGCGACCATCAATATAGATATTACGTACAAGATAAACCCACAATCTCTGATGCTGAGTTTGATGCGCTCTGGCGAGAGTTAGAAAAATTAGAAGGCAAACATCCCGAACTTCGCGATCCCAATTCACCGACGTTAGAAGTCGGTGGAGGATTTGCGACTCACTTCACCCAATTTGATCATCACGAGCGGATGATGAGCCTTGATAATGTTTTCAGCTCCGATGAGTTAGAGGCCTGGTTTGAGCGAGTCAAAAAAGAAGATGATGGTTCGGCAAAGAGTTGGCTCTGTGAACTAAAAGTTGATGGACTTGCAATAAATCTTATTTACGAAGATGGAAAATTGGCGCGAGCTCTAACGCGCGGAAACGGTACGACTGGGGAAGATGTGACTGTAAATGTGCGTACCATTAAAGGAATACCAACTTCTCTAAAGGATTCCCAGCCACCAAAGCTTGTAGAGATAAGGGGAGAAATTTTCTTCCCGCTCCTTGCATTTAGCGAACTAAATGAGGGCTTAGAAGAGTCAGGAAAAACTACCTTTGCCAATCCGCGCAATGCGGCCGCAGGATCATTGCGACAGAAAGATCCAAGAGTCACCGCTAGCCGACCTTTGTCCTTAATAGTTCATGGGCTCGGAGCGGTCCAAGGGCGGGAATTTGCAACCCAGAGTGAGGCCTATGAACTATTGAAGAGTTGGGGGCTACCGACCTCAGAACGCTATCGAGTAGTCACCTCCCGGGCGGAAGTGCGTAAGTTCGTCGACTATTACTTGGAGCACCGCCACGATGTTGAGCATGAGATTGATGGGGTAGTAATAAAAGTAAATGAGCGCTCCGCCCAGCAAACCATCGGCTCAACTTCTAGGGCGCCAAAGTGGGCGATTGCTTATAAGTATCCACCAGAAGAGGTGACCACAAAGTTAATTGATATTCGCGTTAGCGTTGGTAGGACCGGAAGAGTTACTCCATTTGGATTTATGGAACCAGTCAGAGTCGCAGGCTCAACTGTCACGAACGCAACTTTGCATAACATCGAAGAAGTTCGTCGCAAAGGCGTACTGATAGGCGATGTTGTTGTGCTCAGAAAAGCTGGAGATGTCATTCCTGAGATTCTCGGTCCAGTTGTAGAGCGACGGACGGGTAGCGAGCGCGAATTTGTAATGCCGAAGAAGTGTCCGGAATGCGGATCCTCACTGCGCGCCATGAGTGAAGGGGATGTTGATATCCGTTGTCCCAATTCGCAATCCTGTCCAGCTCAACTACGAGAGCGCATCTACTACATCGGCTCAAGAGCAGCGCTTGATATCGATGTGCTCGGATACGAAGCCGCCCAAGCTCTCTTGGATTCAAAATTGATTCGCGATGAAGGTGATCTATTCGACTTAGATGAGAAGTCGCTTATGAAGAGCGAATTCTTCAAGAAGAAAGATGGAACGATTGCGGCAAATGCTGAGAAACTTCTTGTAGCACTTGATATAGCCAAGTCTCGACCCTTATGGCGTGTTTTAGTCTCTCTTTCCATCAGACATGTCGGACCAACTGCAGCCCAGGCACTCTCTCGTGAATTTGGCTCCATTGATGCAATTGCTGGTGCTTCGACTACAGAACTATCTGCAATCGATGGCGTTGGAGAAGTGATTGCTGAGAGTATTCAAGATTGGTTCGCTGAGGATTGGCACCGGGAAATCATTGAGAAATGGCGCTCTGCTGGGGTGGCTCTCGAGCAAGTTGCAACTAGCTCAAAACCACAAACACTTGCCGGCAAGACAATTGTGGTAACTGGCTCACTTGAGAATTTCTCTAGAGATGGCGTGACGGAGGCAATAACTGAAAGGGGCGGAAAAGCCGCTACCTCGGTTTCAAAAAAGACAGATTTTGTTGTGGTGGGTGATTCCCCGGGTTCTAAGGCGAAGAAAGCCGAGGAACTAGGAGTTCGGGTTATAGGGGAGCGCGAATTTATGACTCTATTGGAGAAGGGTGAGCTCTAGGAGTTATTATGCGTTCTATGTTTAACAGAATGATTTCCGAACGAGCGGTCGAATTGTTTAGCGAAACCGGGCGCGAACTTCCGGCGCATCCTGTCTTCTTTGGCGGCCTCGCCTTTGGAATCTTGATGTTACTTCTCTATTTAGTATTGAGACTTGATAAAGATTAAGAACTGCGCACTCTTTGGTGGCACATTCGATCCATTCCACAATGGGCATTTACATCTCATTAAATCTTTATTGACATCGAGAAAATTCGACCGCTTAGTAGTTATACCAGCCGGCGATCCTTATCAAAAAAGTGGCTCAGCTCCGGCTTCTGACCGGTTAGCGATGGCTAAGTTAGCGCTAGAAGATGAAGCGGTAACCATAAGCGATTGCGAGATTCGAAGAGCAGGTCCCTCATACGCAATAGATACCGTCAAGGAGATCAAAGAATTGATTCCAGCAGATCAATACACCTGGGTTATTGGAAGTGATGCTTTTGCTGGACTTACTTCTTGGGAGCGATTTGAAGAGTTAATTGGAATGGTTGATTTTCTTGTCGTCGTTCGCCCAGGTGCGAGCGATCTTCCTTTGACTTCAGGAGCCAGATTCGAGTTACTGGAAATTGGCGCGTTAGATATCTCGGCTACTGAGCTAAGGAGCCGTCTCAATCGCGGGGAAGATGTTGGCGCATATCTACCTGCGGGCGTCCTAAGTTACATAAAGGAGAAACACCTATATGGCGCCGCGTGACTCCACCTTGAAACACCTTGAGAGCGCTGCCGCAGCTGCGTTAGAGAAGCTTGGAAAAGACCTAGTGGCAATTGATTTAACTGAACAGATGGTGTTGAGCGAGGTTTTCTTACTGGTAAGCGGTGCAAATGAGCGACAGATTGATGCTATTGGCGATGAAGTTGAATTGAAATTGGCATTGTTAGGCGAGAAACCGCTCCGGCGCGAGAAATCTCCCCACTGGATTCTCCTTGATTATGAAGACCTTGTAGTGCATATCCAGACCGACGAAATTCGCCAGTACTACATGCTAGAGAAATTATGGAACGACTGTCCCAGGATCGAATTGATGGCAGTTAAAGACGATGAGAAGAAGAGGACGCGAGACTAATTATGAGACAGCGGATTGTTCTATGGCGCCATGGCCAAACTGATTGGAATCTTGCGAATCGATTCCAAGGCCATTCTGATATTCCATTAAATGAAACTGGACATTCCCAAGCTCGTAGAGCTGCGCCACTTCTCATGGGACTACGACCGGGGAAGATTGTTTGTAGTGATTTGATCCGAACCCAACAAACTGCAGCTGCACTAGCGGAAATCTCAAAACTTCCGGTTCATATCGATGCCGGGCTACGAGAAACAAATGGTGGTAAATGGGAAGGACGCACGGGCGATGAGAATCGCGCTGATGATTACGATCGATTTGTAAATTGGTTAGATGGTAATGATGAGCCCGCGGGCGATTTTGGCGAGCGACGAAGTGAGATTGCCGATCGCGCTGTCGCAGCTATAAATCGAGCGCTTGAGCCGTCGATATCCACTCTTATTGTGGTCACACATGGCGGAACGGCGAGAATTGTCATCGGAAAGATGCTCGCTCTCCCAATGAATCAGTGGGCAACAATTGGTGGACTTTCAAATGCTTCTTGGTCAATTCTGGAAACTGGCCATCACCGAAAAGGCTGGATCTTGGTTGAGCACAATGCCGGTTCGCTCCCCGAACCGATTTATGGAGAAGAAAGCGGCGCGTAATTGTTGTAAGGTGCCCATGTTTACGGGGCTATGGCGCAGCTGGTAGCGCACCTGCATGGCATGCAGGGGGTCAGGGGTTCAAGTCCCCTTAGCTCCACCATCAATAGTTAATAGAAATAGTTGAGAGATTGGAATCAAAGAGGAATAGAGCGATGAGTGATGCAAAGAGCGGTCGGGGACTCGCGCTACAGAAAATCCCATCCGGCTGGAGCGCGAAAAACTTGCCTGACCTTGAGGGCAAGAGATTTCTCATAACTGGTGCAACAAGTGGAATCGGTAAAGAGGCAGCCCGCGAACTGGCACGAGTAGGGGCGAAAGTCACAATTGCAGCTCGATCACTTGAAAAGGGAGAATCAGTCAAGAAGGAGCTATCAAGCGAACGGATTGATTTACTTGAATTAGACCTTGCAGATCTTGAGAGCGTGCGCCGCGCAGCGCGCAAGGTTGATTACGAGAT
>JALRKE010000080.1 GCA_023254845.1 Candidatus Nanopelagicaceae bacterium
GGAGCGAGTTGATCGCCTGTTGGCGCTCTGATTCGATTGCGGCTTGTGCAGATGCTGTGATTCGAGCGGCTTCTTCCTGAGCCTTTGCTCTCATCTCTTCGATGATCGCTGCTCCTTGGACGCGTGCCTCTTCTCGAATCTGCTGGGCTTCGCCACGAGCATCCGATAGTTGTGACTTGTATTGAGTCAAAGCTGCTTCTGCTTCACGCTGTGCTTTCTCGGCGCGTTCCATACCGCCCTGAATTGCATCAGTGCGATCTGCAAAGGCTTTTTCAAACTTCGGTACTACTGCTCTACGGAGCACCATGTATAGAAGTGAGAACGCGACAAAGCCAACGATGATCTCTGAGGTGTGCGGAATGAGGGGATTAAGTTCCTCGCCCGCTGCCAACTCAGTTGTAGCTAATTGAATAGTGCGCATAGTTCCTCTGGTTCCTCCAAACTATTTTGGATAAGCCTTTGATTAGAGAACGAACGCTAGAACTAGTCCGAAGAGAGCCAAAGCTTCAGCTAAAGCGAAGCCAAGGAATGCAATCGGCTGTAAGACGTTGCGAGCTTCTGGTTGACGAGCTACGCCGTTGATATAGGCGGCGAAGATCAATCCGGTTGCAATACCCGGTCCAATCGCTGCGAGGCCAAAACCGACCAGGTTGAGTGTGCCTTCCATGTTTCTTACCTTTCTTTCCGTCTTTTCTTATCCCGCATCCCTTTTGGAATGGGAAACCTTTTTTTCTAGTGCTCGTCCGCCAGCGCTCCCGTTATGTAGAGAGCCGTTAGAAGGGTAAAAATGTAAGCCTGTAGGCATTGGACCATGAACTCAAAGAAGGTCAGCGCGATCGCAACCACGAACGAGAAGGGGCTAACTAACTTAAGTCCGATTACGCCCTGTAGTAGGTGCTCGCCACCAAGAATAAATACGAGCAAAAGCAAGTGTCCAGCGAACATATTTGCGAAGAGACGCAAGCTCAAGGTCATCGGTCGAACGATGAAATATGTTGCCAACTCAAGTGGTGTGATCAAAATATAAGCAGGCTTAGGAACGCCTGGGATGAACATGATTCCCTTTAAATATGAAATTAGTCCATGACGTCGCACACCGATGTAATGGAAAACAAAGAATGTAATCGCAGCAAGCACATACGGGAATGAGACCCGTGACATCGTTGGGAATTGGATAAACGGGACAATTCCAAAGACGTTGTTGACGAGGATGAAGGTGAAGAGCGTAAATAGATACGGAACAAATCGCATGAATTCATGTCCGATGACATCGCGACCAAGATCGTTTCTTACAAAGCCGTAGATGCTCTCACCAGCGAATTGGAGTTTTGATGGAACTACCGCGGACTTACGAGCAGCGAGGATAAAGAAGACCGAGATGATAAGTACCGAGAGGAAAGCTAAGAGGATTGGTTTAGTAGCAAATGAATTTCCATCAATAAATGGAGGGAGGTTGAAGTCACCAGCGTCGGGAGGGTTGAAACCCTCATCCTTGACGCCTTCAGTAGCTGCGTAGAGGCGCAACATGACTCCTTAGTGGGTAAATCGGTCTTTAGTTCACTACGGGGTAAAGCGTTTTCTGCGGGGAAGTCGGCGCAACCCTATTGGTTAGTCGCCAGGTGTGAGAAATCGAAAAGGTACGGGCTGAGAGTTATCTGGGCTACTTGTAACGGCTCTGCCGGCATCCGCAATGGGGCCGCCCCACAAAACTAGTCTCGGCCGAAGCGAAGCCAGATCAGGTAGAGGGCCGAACCCATTCCAAGGAGAAGCCCCCCGAGTAGAAAGAAATCGGTATCGAGCCACCAATCCAGGCCATAACCAATTCCGCCCCAGATAAGAAGGCCGGAGAGCATGTAGCCAAAGATGGTCCAGAAAGCATTCTCATCATTCTTCGCACTCATTTTTTATCGCTTCCCTCTCCCGGAAGAGGCAACTGTAACCGTAACCTCAGGAAGGCCCTAACTTCCCCGCCTAACCAGGCGAAAGCAATCGCAAGCGCGCTTACCCCAAAGGCCCTTCGATCCACGCTCTCCGGAGAGGTCAGGCGAGTTACCGCAATCAAAAAGAGCGCCATGAAGAAGAGCTTGGTGAAGTAAGAGAACATCGCTAGGGCCATCGTTGCCATTGGATTTACATCTTTAGTGAACTTTGCAACCAACATCGATACTGAAAAGAAGATTAGAACTGTGAAAGATGCAAGGAGCGCGCCAAACAACCCGCTAGTTCCTGAAGCAAACCAAGATATGAGCGCAGCAAGAATGGTTACTACAACTGATGGAATGAGGGCGCCGCGCCACATCGCGCTATTTGAATTCTCCATTTAAATCCTCACGCTCCAGTTATCGATTTTGTTCGTTTTGTGATCGCAAAGGCAGAGAGAAAGAGAACTGGACCAGCGCAGAAGGCTAACCAAACTGGAACAAACGCTGAGAGCATCGCCGGGATCGCCAACATCGCAGTGGCAAAGTAGAGAATTACCGCGGTGCGCTGTTGTGAGTTACCTAGCTTCATAAGTTTGTGATGTAAGTGCTCTTTATCCGGTGCAAATGGTGACTTTCCTTGGCGGAGTCGGCGCAAGATTGCGAGTCCAAAATCAAGAAGTGGTACAGCGAGAACTGCAAAGGGAAGAAGTAATGGAAGGGCTGCGGGTCCGATATTTTCAGCGAAGATCGCGTTTGCATCAATCT
>JALRKE010000081.1 GCA_023254845.1 Candidatus Nanopelagicaceae bacterium
TCTCGAACTGCAGGATCGGCGGGGCCACAACCGCTATCAATTGCCTTTCTAGTTGCATTTACCAATTCCATAATGCGCGCAACCGCAACATTAAAGCGGAATGATTCGACGGCAAAAGAAATGTCATGGAGCGCCTTATGTGTAATTTTGCGGAGCGCAACGTCACCACTCTTGAAATCCACACCAGCTTTACTAGTTACATCTCCAGAAAGTCGCCAAGCGCGATTTAGAAATTTAACCGATCCTGATGGTGAGACATCGGCCCAATCCACATCATCTTCCGGCGGGCCCGCGAAGACCATCGATAAGCGAATGGCATCAACCCCGTGTCGCTCAAGCTCGTCCGATAGGCGAACTAAATTTCCCCGGCTCTTGCTCATAGCCGAGCCATCCATGATCACCATGCCTTGATTCAATAATCGGGTAAATGGCTCAGTGAAATCAACCAGTCCCATATCAAAAAGGGCCTTGGTAAAGAAACGTGAATAGAGCAGATGAAGGATGGCATGCGTTACTCCCCCGACATATTGATCAACCGGGAGCCAGGTCTTTACCTCATCTAAATCAAAGGCTCGGTCATCTTTATCAACGCTGGTGTAACGGAGGAAGTACCAGGATGAATCAACAAAGGTATCCATTGTGTCGGTATCGCGAAGCGCTGGTTGGCTGCACTTGGGACATTTGACGTTAACCCAATCTCTTGCAGTTGCTAGTGGTGAACTTCCCTTTGGCTTTAGATCTACCGTCTTTGAATCTGGTAAGCGGACAGGTAACTCTTCAAGTGGAACTGGTACTTCGCCACACTTCTCGCAATGAATAATCGGGATCGGAGTACCCCAATAACGTTGGCGAGAAATCAACCAATCGCGGAGGCGATAATTCTGGGATGCCTTAGCAAGGCCATTCGACTCTAACTCTTGGATTACCTTTGTTATAGCCGAAGCGGTATCAAGCCCATTTAATGAACCGGAATTAATCAACTTTCCATCGCCATCGGTTGCAATCCCAGTGGCTTCTGGATCCTCACCTTCGGTCTCTACTACAACGCGAACTGGAAGCTTCATAGCGCGGGCAAAATCTAAATCCCGCTGGTCGTGAGCAGGGACCGCCATGATTGCGCCAGTTCCATAATCGGCGAGGACATAATCACTCGCCCAAATAGGAATTCGCTCACCATTAACCGGATTTATTGCATAACGCTCTAAGAAAACTCCGCTCTTTGCCCGCTCCGTTGAGAGTCGATCGATATCGCTTGCCGCCTTAACCGAATCGAAATATTCGTTGAATTTCGACTCTACAGAGGTTCCTGCAACAAGTTCACGCGCCAGCTCGCTATCTACAGCAACGACCATAAAGGTTGCGCCATAGAGAGTATCTGGTCGGGTTGTATAGATGACAACAGGTTCGCTACGTCCTTCGATATCAAACTTGACTTCGGCGCCCGAAGATTTACCGATCCAATTTCGCTGCATGGTGAGAACTTTTTCCGGCCACTTGCCCTCGAGTTGCTCCATATCGGCAAGCAATCTCTCGGTGTAATCAGTGATCTTGAAGTACCACTGATTTAACTTCTTCTTAGTGACAGCGTTATCGCATCGTTCACAGAGCCCGGCAACAACCTGTTCATTTGCTAGAACTGTCTGACAATCCGGACACCAATTAACAGCCGAATCTTTACGATAGGCCAGGCCACGTTCGAATAATTTCAAGAATATCCATTGGTTCCAGCGGTAATACTCGGGATCACAGGTATAAAGAACTCGATCCCAATCAAAGGAGCATGCATAGCGACGCATTGAAGCTCGCTGGGTATTTATATTTTCATAAGTCCAGATACTTGGATCTTCATTCCGCTTAATCGCGGCATTTTCAGCGGGTAGTCCAAATGCATCCCAGCCAATTGGATGCATAACGTTAAATCCTTTTTGGACCCAGTACCGGGCAATGACATCACCGAGCGCATATGCCTCAGCGTGGCCCATGTGAAGATCCCCGGATGGATAAGGAAACATGTCGAGGACATACTTCTTAGGACGCGGATCATCTTTTTTGCCAGAACGGAAGGGCGCGAGTTCATCCCAAATAGGTAACCACTTTTCTTGAACATGGTTGATGTCGTACGCCTCATGCATGTGCGTAGGTTACCGCCAAACGACGCCAGTTAATTCTTCACTTACCTGCCAGAGATTTTTTGCCAGTTCTTGATCATATGCAATGGAGCGCGCACGTACCGCCTTTGGAAAGCCGCGCATCTCAAAGAATCCATCTGGTCCAATAAAGGATGCTCCATAAAGGTTTGGGAATGTCGCAGCACACAATGTTGGAAGCGCTCCCCGCGAAGCAGATTGAGCAATTACGCCATTCATTAACGCAGTGCTCCGCTCCTCCCAGATATTTCCTTTCATCTGCGGAGCAACGCTTTGAAGATTAGTGTTTGAGTAACCTGGATGGGCTGCGATTGCGGTGATGCCCCACTCTTTTGCACTTGCAATCCTTGCTAACTCAAAGGTAAAGAGAAGATTTGCTAATTTACTAGCGCCATACGCGCCCCATGGTGAGTACTTGTTT
>JALRKE010000082.1 GCA_023254845.1 Candidatus Nanopelagicaceae bacterium
CACCAACGCGACGTGAACGAACTTCAACGGCTGGCTTTACATTGTCGAGTGCGCGCTTCAAAGTGATGACTGGATCAACTTCAGTCTTAGCGCGGCAATTCTCTAGCGCGTCATAAACAATTCGCTCAGCGGTTGAACGCTTTCCATGTGAAAGAACTTTATTAATCAACGCAGTTACAACCGGTGAGTTATAAACCGGATCTGCGACAACTGGAGATTTCGGAGCGGGACCTTTACGTGGCATTACTTCTTCTCCTTCTTTGCTCCGTAGCGTGAACGAGCTTGCTTACGATCCTTCACACCTTGTGTGTCGAGGGAGCCGCGAACGATTTTGTAACGAACGCCAGGAAGATCCTTAACGCGACCGCCACGTACAAGAACGATGGAGTGCTCTTGAAGATTGTGGCCTTCACCTGGGATGTAAGCAGTTACTTCCATTCCAGATGTGAGACGAACACGTGCAACTTTGCGAAGCGCTGAGTTCGGTTTCTTTGGCGTTGTCGTATAAACGCGCGTGCATACGCCGCGACGTTGTGGGCTTCCCTTTAGAGCAGGCGTTGTTGTCTTGTCAGACTTATCAACGCGACCCTTGCGGACCAACTGCTGAATTGTTGGCACTACGTATCTCCATCCGTTCAATCTCCGACCCACGCGGTCGGGTGTGTCGCTCCTGTGGACACAAGGGCGCGAGGCTATAGGAAGCCCCACGAGACGGTCAAAACGGGTAAGTGAGCCAAACACGCCGCTTTTTAGCCCCCGACACGCCGACCAAAAAGTGGTTAGCCTTTACTTATGGCTAACCAAGTAAAGGCTAAGCGGAGACCTAAGAAATCCACAACTGCCAAAACTCGTCGCGGTCGCGCCACTTCATCTCGGATAAGTTCCAAAAACCAGATCACAATCCCAGTCGAAGTGCTTCGTGAGGTGAATTTGAAACCAGGAGATCAAGTTGAATTTATGATCGATAAAGAAGAGCGAATTGTTCTTGCGCCTTCTGCGGAACAAGAGTGGAAAAAGACGCTTCGATCATTGGCCGGCACGATGCCGGGGCTGGGGAAGAATTTTGATTACAAAAAGGAGCGCGAAGAGTGGGACAAAAAAGCCATGCAGACACGTCGTGGTTGATCGCCCTCTTCAACCCTGAAGACTCTCATCACAAGCAAGCCCTTCGTGAGCTCGAAGAACTTAACTCAGCTCCTGCAATGAGTTCACTAGTACTCGCAGAATTACTTGTTGATTTTGAAAGCAGCGATTCGGGAAGTGTCTCTGGAACATTGCAGAAGATTCAAAAATCCTTTTCAACAATCTACTCCGTTACCTTAGAGATAGCAGTGCGCGCTGCCGAGATTCGCTCTACGCAGAAGGTATCTTTGACCGATGCAATCGTGATTGCAACTGCACTTGAGGAACAATCACATCTTCTTACTTTTGATAGGAACATGAAGGCGGCCTATGAACGTATTAAGTAGACCGAAACTGCGCGGGATTATCCATTTAGTGATGTCACCTCTAGCTCTTGTAGCTGGTCTCACCCTCGTCACAATCACCTCGGAATTTCGTGGCCGCGTTACCGCAACTATCTTCACACTTACTGCAGTCTCTCTCTTCACTTGTAGCGCTATCTATCACCGAGTTCCTTGGAGCCCTGCGGCCAAAGCTGTCTGGCGACGGATTGATCACGCCAATATTCCGCTACTGATCGCCGGGACCTACACTCCATTTTCGATCTATCTGCTGGAAAAACAGCAAGCGGTAATACTTTTATCGCTCGTCTGGGGCGGCGCGCTTCTATCTGGGATCTTTCGGGTCTTCTGGTTATCCGCTCCTAAATGGCTCTATGTACCCATCTATCTTGCGCTTGGTTGGGCTGCTTTCATCTACTTCCCCGACTTCTATCAAGCCGGTGGTCCTCTGGTTTTCGCATTAATCGCCCTTGGAGGAATCCTCTACTCAGCTGGCGCAATCATCTACGCGGTAAAGAAGCCAAATTTCTCAATCAATTGGTTTGGATTCCATGAGCTATTTCATGCGCTAACCGCCGCGGCCTTCGTTTCGCACTTTATCGCTGCTGTCCTTGTTATTGTTCGCTAACTATGAGCGTACATATCGGAGCAGCAAAGGGCGAGATCGCCGAACGAATCCTTCTTCCTGGAGACCCGCTAAGAGCAAAATGGGTCGCTGATAATTATTTAGAGAACGTTAAGCAATACAACTCTGTAAGAAATATGTTTGGATTCACTGGAACATATAAAGGTGAGCGCGTCTCAGTCCAAGGAACTGGAATGGGACTTCCATCTGCTTCTATTTATGTAACCGAGCTCTTTAATGAATACGATGTTCAAGTCGCGATTCGGATCGGAACTGCTGGTGGTATCCAAGATAAAACTAAAGTCGGCGACTTAGTTCTCGCTATGACCGCTTCGACTGATTCAAACATCAATCGCCGTTTCACCAATGGCCTCGACTTCGCGCCACATTG
>JALRKE010000083.1 GCA_023254845.1 Candidatus Nanopelagicaceae bacterium
AGTTGCCAAAATACTTTTGGAAAACGAATTCCAAGAAATAGAGCAACAGCAACAACTAGCATCATCGCAAATGTTGCGACGCCAATAATTGAGTTAGGGAAGCCAAATACTTCAGCCTGCTTGGAGAGCATCACGCTCTTGCAGTTGAGTACTTCATTGATGTTGCAGGAAGGGTTGAACTTTGCATCCTTTAGAAGTTTTATCTTGTCGACCGTAAGTAAGAATGAAGCAACAAATCCGCTAACCGCACCTATGAGCATGAATGAGGCGGTAAAGCGACGATCGGCAAGAAAGTTCATAGTTAGCGAATACTACCTAAGTTGTTAGAGCGCGCTCGTTGCGAGAACTCCACCGAAAATCTGCCACGCAAGGGCAGATTTTGCGATGAATGAGAGCGTTATATATGTGCGCTCGCCCACAAGATAGTCAGCAAACCTTCCGACCTTCTTATATTGCAACCATTGAACTAGCGCAAAGGAATTAAAGAAAATGAATAGCGAGAAAACCACTCCGTAGACGAAGCCAGGCGCCTCCCCGGTTCCCCCTGGGGAGAAGAGCAGCCAGAACATTGCTATCCAAGGCACAATGCCAGCGATACAACCAAACCAAAATGGAAGCAAGCTTCCCTTTCCAGGTTCTTCATATTTTTCTTGTAACCAACCAAAGAGAATCATCGCGACATTAACGCCGGCGATTGCCATGAGCGCAACGATGTCCCATACAGCATTGATAAGGGAGATGAGCACGATCATCAATGTAGACGAGATCGAGTACTCAACCCAACGTGCAATATTTCGCATATTGCTCAAATCATTTGAATATTTCTTGAAACCTGGACCGATAATCCAAAAATGCGCTACGGCGCTAATCAAAGAGAATAGTGCGACACCGAGGGCAACAGGGAAATCAAAGAGGACGATGCTTTCGAACTCGGCTCCAGGAATCGGAGCGTCCTTTAGATAGCTAACCGAAACAGGTAGAGCAAAATTATTCGCAAGTGCGAAGATCGCGATTGCTTGAACTAAATGAAAGATCCCAGCAATTAAGTTATAACGCTTAAGACCGCTCAATCTCTCCGTTGGTATCTGCAACGGTGCTGATGCCGCCATCTCGACTCCTCTATTGAGAGCGTTTCCCTCTTGTAAAGAAGTCTAGCGAAAGTCGAAGTTGTGGCTAGGAGAACTCAAGAGACTTTGAATGTGCGCTTTAACAGAGTCTCGCCACCGGAGATGACCTCAACTTTACGGGTTCCGGGGCCAACCCGATTCTTCCCCAGTTTCGCCTTCACGCCGTTAATCTTCACTTTTGCAGAAGCGCCTATGACTTTAACTGTAATCACTCTACCTTTGAGTTTTATTGAGACATCGGGAACAACTTGAATACTGTTTGCAACCACCCCAGAAGTAAAATTATTTGTTTCGCTTTGAGTAGCGGTGACAATTACATTTCCTGCCTTCTTCGCGACTAGTTTTCCATCAACAAATTCCAGAATCTTGCTGTTGGAGCTACGGAAGTTATATTGACCTTTTGAGTTTGATTTTGGAGTCGTGAAAGTAGAAGTCTGTACACCAGCCTTTACTTCAAATTCTGGCCAAACAATTTGAGGCGAAGCCTTTGTAATTCTGACAGTAAATGTACTAAGAGTGGGGGCAAAGTTCTCATCTGACTTCTGTCTTGCTTCCACTTTTGCACTTCCAGCGCCTACGATTCGAATTTGGCGACCGGTAATAGAAATTACCGAATTGTCACTACTAACAAAACTCCACTCTCCTTTTGAATTCGAGGTAGGTGGAATTAGCTCTCCTGGAGTTGTATCAAATCTATAATTTAGGTCTGCTGCTGCCCCATGTGTGGCACGTGGTTTTACTACCAGAGTCGTGGTTATTGGCTTTGATGCTCCAAAGTTTCCAGAGATTGCTTGGATCGCAGTTATGTTGACGGTGCCAACACCCACTACGACCGCCCTTTCGTTTTCAAACTTAACAATTGAGTCATTCGAAGATGCAAATGACCAGACACCGTCAGAATTCGAAGTTGGAGGAGTAATTGCAAATGGTTCGTCGCCGACTCCTGCTTCAAGTTTCTCCCAGGGTCCGATGGTGGGCTCTACGCCAATCACGGTTAAAGTCATTTGGCTCTCGCCAGCTTCCCAATTCCAGTCAGCGGCTTGTGTTCCTTGAATGACAGCTTGACCTACACCTTTTAGCAATATCTCGGTTCCACTGACCTCAGCAATGTTTGGATCTAAGGACTTAAATGTCCACTTACCTCCTGAGCTTGATGAGGGAGGTTCAATTATGAAACGTGAATCTGAAATATTTCTCGAGAGGTTCTCCCAATTGCCAATTACAGGCTTAGCACCTAGAACAGTAAGTTCCATCGTGACTGGGCTTGAAGCACCGTAATCACCTAAGGCAGCCTGAGTTGCAGTAATGGTCGTCTTGCCCTTGTTCAATAA
>JALRKE010000084.1 GCA_023254845.1 Candidatus Nanopelagicaceae bacterium
CGTCTTTGAAAGGCTCGGAATCAAATCTATTTCATATGAAAAAGAGTGTGGCCAAGAAGTAAAAGCAGGCGAGACAATTTTGTTAATCGAGGGCAATACGAGAGATATCTTGCGCAGCGAACGAATCGCACTGAACTTCATCAGCCATCTTTCGGGAATTGCCACACTTACAAGAAAGTGGGTCGATGCAATCGATGGGACCGGAGCAAAGATCCGTGATACCCGAAAAACAACGCCCGGCATGCGCCAGCTCGAGAAATTTGCGGTGCGGATGGGTGGGGGAATCAACCACCGGATGAACCTTTCGGATGGGGCAATCATCAAGGACAACCACATAGCAGCCTCTGGCTCAATCACTGAAGCAGTTGCAAAGGTACGTAAAGATTTCCCTGGGATGGAGCTTGAAGTTGAAGTCGATAACCTCGAACAACTTAAAGAAGCGCTGAGTGCAAAGGCCGAAATAGTTCTTCTAGATAACATGAACTTAGAGCTAACTAAGCAAGCCGTCGAAATAGCAAACGGAACAGGGACAAAACTCGAGTCCTCCGGTGGTCTCACCATCAAAAACTCCCGCGCCTATGCAAGCACTGGCGTTAATTATCTTGCAGTCGGAGCTTTAACCCACTCTGCCCCTATCTTGGATATTGGATTGGACTTCTAATGCTTCTTACCGTCGATATTGGAAATACAAATACCGTTCTTGGAATATTTCACGAAGATGAGTTGATCGATAGCTGGCGCGTTAAGACCGATGCCCGTGACACCGCCGATGAGATCTGGTTGCAATGGCGCTCGCTAATCACCGGTTACACAATCTCTGGCCTTGCAATCTGTTCCACCGTTCCCGCAGTTCTCCGCGAAGCGCGCACTATGGTCAATTCTTATTTCCAAGATATCCGGGTAACGATCATCGAACCTGGCGTTAAAACCGGCGTACCGCTACTCGTTGATAATCCAAAAGAGATTGGCGCTGATCGGATCGTTAATACCCTCGCTGCTCATAATTTGTATGGAAAAGATGGCGCTGCAATCGTCGTTGATTTCGGAACCTCAACAAATCTTGATGTCGTATCGCCAAAGGGCGAGTTCTTAGGCGGCGCACTCGCCCCAGGAATTGAAATCTCAGTTGAAGCTCTCGCTGCCCGCGCCGCCCAACTTCGAAAAGTGGAGCTGATAAAACCAAAGTCGGTGATCGGCAAGAACACCGTAGAAGCCCTTCAATCAGGCACTATTTACGGCTTTGCTGGCCAAGTTGATGGCTTGGTAAATCGCATCGCCGATGAGCTAGAAGATCTCTACCCAAATAATGAAAAAGTCTCGGTAATCGCTACTGGTGGATTAGCGCCGCTAGTTCTTGGCATAAGTGAGACCCTCGAATTTCATGAACCAGATTTAACGCTCATCGGGCTCCGCCTTGTGCATGAGCGGAATGGATAGACTCGCGTCACTATGACGGAGAGTGACCTTCCCGAACAATTAAGAATTCGGCGCGAGAAACGTGATTCACTTCTTGCTCGCGGCGTTGAGGCATATCCCGTCCAAGTCCCACGGACTTCTACCTTAAAAGATATTCGCGAGCGTTTTAAAGATCTCGCCACCGATACTCCATCCGGAAAAACCGAATCAATCGCTGGCCGAATTATCTTCAAACGCGATACCGGCAAGCTCTGTTTTGCGATGGTCCGCGAAGGCGATGGAACTGAACTACAAGTAATGCTCTCTCTCGATAAAGTCGGTGAAACCCAACTTGAAGCATGGAAGGCCGATGTTGATATCGGAGATATTGTCAGCGTTACCGGTGAAGTAATTACCTCAAAACGTGGTGAACTCTCAATCCTTGCTGACTCTTATGTAATTGCCTCTAAATCACTTAGACCTCTTCCTAATGAACATAATCCGCTAAATGAAGAGACCCGGGTTCGGATGCGTTATGTCGACCTAATCGTCCGCCCTGAAGCGAGAGAAACAGCGCGCGTTCGCCCCCAAGTTCTTAAATCACTCCGTTCTACCTTTGATAAAGCTGGCTTCATCGAGGTCGAGACACCGATGCTTCAAGTTATGCATGGTGGCGCTGCAGCTAGACCATTTAAGACATTCTCTAATGCCTATGACATGGATCTATTTCTACGTATCGCACCAGAGTTATTCTTAAAGCGCTGTGTCGTTGGCGGTATCGAGAAAGTCTTTGAAATCAACCGTAATTTCCGCAATGAGGGCGCTGATTCAAGCCACTCCCCAGAATTTGCAATGCTTGAGATGTATTGGGCATATGCCGATTGGCAGAACATGAAGGAGCTCACCCGCGAGCTCGTCCAGAACGCGGCGCTGGCGGTCTTCGGTTCACATAAAGTCATCCACCATGATGGACGCGAGAGCGATCTTGGCGGAACTTGGCGCGAAGTCGATTTCTATGGCGCG
>JALRKE010000085.1 GCA_023254845.1 Candidatus Nanopelagicaceae bacterium
CATCAAAACTCTCTTCATCAATCTCTTCATCTTCCGGCTTAGCAAATTCTTGAACTAGCGGGGTTTCAAAAGGTGGCGTCTCGGAAATTTCAAACTCTTCGACTCTTCTCTCTCTCCGCTCCTCAATTGCGCCACTTACCTTCTCCTTTGCGCCACCAAAGAAACCGGTAATAAGAGAGAGAACGGTGGCGAATGGCGTTGCGGTTATAACCAAGATGCTGAAGAGGAAGACCAAGACCAGAATCGGAATTGCAAGAACATCTGTTACTAGCGCAACTAATGGAGTTGAGGTTCCATAACCTATCCAACCGCCGCCTTCTCGCATCGCCGTTGCCCCAGTATTGATAGAGCTCGGATTAATGATATGAACAAGACCAGTCGAACTAAGCACAAGCAATAAAGAGCCGATTATCAACCGACCATTTGCAGCTTTATCTTGTGGGGCACGAAATAAGCGGAATGCGAAGTAACCGAAGAGAATTGGGGTGAAGATGGCAAGACGACCAAAACCACCATAGAAAAATGAGTAGGAAAGATTTCCAAACCAGTTATCTAATCGCCACCAAGAAGTTGCCGCCGAGATTAGAGCGACGATTAGAAGTAGTAGACCAATTCCATCTCGCTGATGTTCGGGGTCAAGATCGCGAGCGCCTTTGGTGATGGTTCGAATGGTTACACCAAGCGCTTTTGCAAATCCTCTCCAGAGAGAAGAAAGCGCGCGCGAAAAACCGCCAACAACTCCGCTTGCTTTCTTTCCGCTCTTTCGCGCCATAACGAAAAAGCGTATGGCAATTGAAAAATCTAGAGAGTGAGGCGCGCCGTCAAACTTCGATAACGACCGGAACAATCATTGGACGACGGCGATGTTCGCCGCCAACCCAACTTCCGACGGTTCTACGAACTACTTGTGATAACTGATGAGTTCCATTGATTCCACTCTTGACTGCGCCAGCTAAGGCTTGCTCAATTCGACCTTTGACTTCGTCAAAAAGTTCTAAATCTTCAGCAAATCCACGTGCATGAATATCAGGTCCGGCAACAATCTTTCCGGTCTGTGAATCGATTACGACAATTACGGATATAAAACCTTCTTCGCCCAAGATCCGACGATCTTTAAGAGAATCTTCAGTAATATCCCCGATGCTCTGGCCATCCACATAGACAAATCCGCATGGCACCGCTCCCACAATTTTCGCTTTCGAATCGGCTAGGTCTACTACTACTCCATTCTCCGCAATCACAACGTTCTCTCGACGAACTCCAGTAGAGATAGCCAGTTCAGCATTTGCCTTCATATGACGCCACTCTCCATGTACCGGCATAACATTCTTCGGTTTTACGACGTTGTAGCAATAAAGCAACTCACCTGCGGCAGCATGGCCTGAGACATGCACTAGGGCGTTACCTTTATGTACAACTCGCGCTCCGAAGCGTGTCAATTCATTGATTACACGATAAACCGAATTCTCGTTACCCGGAATAAGAGATGAAGCAAAAATCACGGTATCTCCGGGACCAACCTTTATTCGATGATCGCCATTTGCCATACGAGATAAAGCAGCGAGCGGTTCACCTTGTGAACCGGTGGAGATCAAGACGACATCATCGCCATGATCATCAATCTCATCTTCGCTAATAAGTGTGTTTGGTGGAATATGTAGAAACCCGAGTTCGGATGCAAGCGACATATTGCGCACCATGCTTCGGCCAATAAATGAGACCTTTTTATTATGGGTATAAGCAAGATCTATAACTTGCTGAACCCGGTGCACATGCGATGCAAATGAAGCCACAATCACTCTTCGCTTTGCGCTTGCGATCACGCGATCTAAAACAGGCATGATTTCCCGCTCAGATGTGGTGTATCCCGGGATATCTGCGTTGGTGGAATCGACCATAAAGAGATCAACTCCCTCACGACCCAACTCAGCAAATCTCGCTAAATCAGTAACTCGGCCATCAAGAGGTAATTGATCCATCTTGAAGTCGCCCGTATGTAGGACTGTTCCGGCCGGAGTGCGAATTGCTACCGCTAGCGCATCTGGGATCGAGTGATTTACCGCGATGAACTCAAGTTCGAATTCACCGACTTTCCGGCGCTGACCCTCGCGGACTTCAATTGTGATCGGCGAGATGCGATGTTCGCGCAACTTTCCTTTTAAGAACGCCAGAGTAAGTTGCGATCCAATAACAGGAATATCTTCACGCTCACGGAGAAGATAACCAAGGGCGCTTATATGATCTTCGTGTCCGTGAGTTAGAAATACTGCTTTCACATCGCGGAGACGATCGCGGATATAAGAGAAATCAGGCAATATCAGATCTACGCCAGGTTGATTCTCTTCTGGAAAGAGGACGCCACAATCAACAATCAATAACTCGCCTTCATATTCAAAGACGGTCATGTTTCTG
>JALRKE010000086.1:0-403 GCA_023254845.1 Candidatus Nanopelagicaceae bacterium
CAAGCGATATCACCATTATCGCCATTTGCGACTGCGCCTGGGATACGCGAAAAGGTATCCCAGATAGATGGTGCACGTCCGCCTTCATTAGCAGCGCCTTCGATTTGGTAAGAAGATGTAGAGACGCCCCATGTGAACATATAGCGAGTGTAGTGCGCCATTGATTAGAGTTCACTTATGTTCTCTCTCCAAGGTAAGCGAGCTTTAATTAGTGGCGCTGGCTCACCAGGGGGAATTGGAGTTGCAATTGCCAAAGTCCTTAAAGATATAGGCGCTGAAGTGTTTATTACTTCAACTACAGAGCGAATTCATGAGCGCGCTAAAGAGCTTGGAGTGATCGGTGTAGTTGCTGACTTAACTAAAGAGAATGATTGTGCTCGAGTGATCTCGCAAGTCGGCGCCC
>JALRKE010000086.1:413-2353 GCA_023254845.1 Candidatus Nanopelagicaceae bacterium
TCTTGGTAAATAACGCCGGTATGACTAGCGTAAATAGCCCACTTGGAACTGATGAGGCGAGCGATCTTACAAATATAACTAGCGAAGCTTGGCAGCGGGGTATGCAGCGAAACCTCGATACCGCATTCAATCTAACAAAAGTAGCGCTTCCATTAATAAGAAAATCAGAGAGCGGTCGCATCATTATGATCTCAAGTGTTACGGGTGGCGTAATGGCGATGGCTAACCAACCGGTCTATGCCGCAGCGAAAGCAGCAATGATTGGCTTGATGCGCTCCATAGCGCTTGATGAGGCTAAATATGGCGTTACATGCAACGCGATATTGCCAGGATGGATCGAAACAGATACCCAGAGCACGCACGAGAAGTTGCAGGGCTTAAAGACTCCACTTGGTAGAAATGGAAAACCGGAAGAAATTGCCGGACTAGTTGGCTGGTTAGCATCGAATAGTTCCGGTTACATGACTGGCCAAGCCCTAGTGGTTGATGGAGGTAATTCCATCAAAGAGGAGCGAGCCTGATGAAAATTAGATCTGCGCGACGCGATGAAACCTCAATTATTTTGCAGTTGATTAAGGATCTCGCTGAATACGAGAAAGCTCCCCATGAAGTTAAGGCAGGAGAGCGAGAAATTCTCGAAACAATTTTTGCTGAGAACCCAAAAGTTTTCTGTGATTTTGTTGAAGTCGATGGCGATATTGCTGGCATGGCAATCTGGTTCTTGAATTACTCAACCTGGCAAGGAAAACACGGGATCTATCTAGAGGATCTATATGTGAAACCTGAATTTCGCGGTCGTGGATATGGAAAAGCTCTTCTCCAGCATCTTGCGAATATATGTAACGAGCGTGGATATGGCAGATTCCAATGGTGGGTCCTAGATTGGAATTCACCAGCAATTGAGTTCTATCGATCACTCGGTGCCGAGGCAATGTCGGAGTGGACGGTCTATCGGGTATCTGGGGATCCACTGCGCCGACTAGGCGAATTACCGAAATAAATAGACCAAATAGTTATCTTCGCCTCACTCTTCGCCCTTCCGTTCTCTCATCTTGGCGATTACCTTGACCCTCCAGGCCCTCACCCTCGGGGGTCGCCAAGAGGAGAAAATCGATGAGCTTAAAGAAAGTGCTGACTGGAGCTGGCGTAATGATGACCGCCTTTGCTCTTGTCATAAGTAGCGTTCCCTCGGCGAACGCGGCAAAAGTTCCTTCGCGGAAAGCGAAAGCCGGCGATGAGTGTGGTCGCGCAGGCATGATCGCTAAGAAGCGTGGCGCGGAAGGGACTGACTTAACCTGTACAAAGATGACTTACGGAACTGCAACCGGCGAATTTCGTTGGTGGTACAAAGACCTGAAGCCACTTAAGAATCTTGATTGGGTTGTGCCTGCTAACCCAGGTGGTTACTCGCAGACCTCAACTGCAATCAGCGAGTCCTTGAAGAAGGAAGGCTTGCTATCAACATATAGCTCTACCTTCAAGCCTGGCGCTGGCGGAACAGTAGGTCTCGGTTTCTTCCAGGAGATCAAAGGCAAACCAGAATCAGTTTTGATCACAGGTCTAGCAATGGCAGGTGGAATTCCTTCCAACAAATCTCCATTGAAACTTGAAGACTCAACTCCAGTAGCAAAGGTAATGCGCGAGTATCAAGCTCTTGTTGTTCCAGCAACATCTAAGTACAAGACCCTCTCCGCATTTATCGCTGACTGGAAGGCAAATCCTGCACTTCCAATTTCTGGTGGATCACTTGGTTCGACAGATCACCAGTTCATCGGATTACTTGCTAAAGCAAACGGTATTGATCCAAAGAAGATGAACTTCGTTGTTCACTCTGGTGGTCCAGAAGTTATCGCCTCCCTTCTCTCCGGAGCAACGATCGCTGGAACATCCGGATCGGCTGAGTTCCTTGCTCAAGTTGAAGCTGGAAAGCTCCGTGTTCT
>JALRKE010000087.1 GCA_023254845.1 Candidatus Nanopelagicaceae bacterium
GCCGCACGCAAGGCGCGTCTGAAGGGCCGGTCGATGTATAGCGATACATTCCGCGAATAATATCGTCTGCGATTCCATCGGGAAGCGATGGGTGAGGGTAATTTTCGTTCATCAATGTGATGTAGAAAAATTCATCGTGTTTCTCGTCATACATCCGTTGAATTCCGTACTCCACAATCACTGCCAATTCATGAGCGAAACATGGGTCATATGCGCGACAGTTCGGAATGGTCGCTGCGATGAGATGGCTGGATCCATCTTGATGCTGAAGCCCTTCGCCAGACAGAGTTGTTCTGCCGGCCGTGGCGCCGAACAAAAATCCGCGGGCGCGTTGATCCGCAGCCGCCCAGATCAAATCCCCGATGCGTTGAAAGCCGAACATGGAGTAGTAGATGTACATCGGCAATAGCTCGATATTGTGAGCCGAGTACGCAGTCGCTGCTGCCGTCCACGAACTAATTGCTCCAGCTTCAGAGATGCCTTCTTCGAGTAACTGGCCGTCTTTCGCTTCTTTATAAGATACCAAAGAGCCTGCATCCTCAGGTTCATAAGTCTGTCCATGAGGCGAATAGATACCGATCTGGTGGAAGAGGGTTTGCATCCCGAAAGTTCGCGCTTCATCCGCAACGATCGGAACAATGCGTTGACCAAATTGTTTGTCTCTCAATAGGCCGCTGATGATGCGAACCAATGCCATCGTCGTTGACATCGCTTTGCCATCCGCTTCGATTGCAGCTTTTGCATATGCGCGCATCGGAGGACGCGCTGGCAATTGATTCGCAGTGCTGGAAAAGCGCTTCGGTAAGAAGCCGCCAAGTTCTTGACGACGCTCTAGGAGGTATTGGATTTCTTTAGAGTCGTGGGGTGGCTTCACAAATTCGAGCCCCTCAACTTGCGCATCAGTCAGTGGTAGTTGAAAGCGGTCACGAAATGCCAGCAAACTCTCAACATCCAACTTTTTCGCTTGGTGTGCTGTCATTTTCGATTCGCCAGCTCCGCCCATGCCATATCCTTTCTTCGTTTTCGCAAGGATGACTGTCGGTTGGCCTTGATGGGCCTTAGCGGCAGCAAAGGCAGCAAAGAGCTTTTTGAAATCGTGACCACCGCGTTTAAGTGCGTTGATCTCAGCGTCACTCATGTGCTTCACAAGTGCTGCTGTTTTCGGATCTTTTTCAAAGAATTTGTGACGGTTGTAGTCACCATCCTTTGATCCTAAGTTTTGATACTCCCCATCAGGAGTTTCAGAGAAACGCTTCAGAAGCACATGCTCATGGTCTAACGAAAAGAGCGTGTCCCACTCAGAGCCCCAGAGTACTTTGATCACATTCCAGCCGGCGCCAATGAATAAGGACTCGAGCTCTTGGATGATTTGCCCATTACCTCGCACGGGACCATCGAGTCGCTGCAGATTGCAATTTACGATGAATGTAAGATTGTCGAGATTCTCGCGCGCGGCCAGCGTTAAGGCTGCAAGAGACTCGGGCTCATCCATCTCGCCATCACCAAACACTCCCCAGACGTGGCGATCTTGGCTTTCTGCCAGCTGGCGATGTTCGAGATAGCGCATAAAACGCGCTTGGTAAATCGCTGAGATAGGCCCGATGCCCATTGAGCCTGTAGGTACCTGCCAGAAATCTTTCATCAACCATGGATGGGGATAGGAGCACAAACCGTGTCCGGGGACTTCTTGACGATAATTTTTAAGGTCGTCTTCAGAGAGTCGGCCCTCTAGAAAGGCTCTGGCGTAGACTCCAGGGGCAGAGTGGGGTTGGAAATAAACTAGGTCGCCATCGAAGGACTCTGTCCGCGCCCTAAAGAAATGATTAAACCCAAGCTCGAAGATTTCGGCACACGATGCATAGGACGCAATGTGTCCGCCAAGTTCTCCATAGGCTTTGTTCGCACGAACGACCATGGCAAGTGCGTTCCAACGCATAATTGAAGTGAGCCGTTCTTCGATATCGAGATCACCTGGATAAGCTGGCTGTTCTTCTAGGGAAATCGTATTACGATAGGCTGAATAGGGTGCCTTAGTTTGGTTAATACCCAGAACGCGCGCTTCATCATCAAGTGCGTCAAGCAGTTGTTTCGCGTGCTGCTTTCCTTCTTCTCGAACCAGAGATCTCAGCGCATCAATCCATTCCTGGCGCATATCGTCGTCGATATGATCTGATATCCACTGATCGATGGGTTGATTCATTGCTCATCTCCTCGCTTTTATTGTCAAATTATAAAATCGTCATATGAGTTTTTTTCAGCGAATCCATGATGTTATTTAGTCAATATTAGTGATTAAATCTAATTTTAAATTGATAAGAAGAGATATTAACTAT
>JALRKE010000088.1 GCA_023254845.1 Candidatus Nanopelagicaceae bacterium
AAATTGTTTGCATTAGCTTCCCTCGTGCCAACGCGAGGTCATTGGGAGCCTTCGATCTTTACCAAATGCGATTGGAGTCACTTTGGGGCCGGGTGGATATTGGCGACGTTTATATTCAGCACGATCTACCAACTGGATAATCCGCTCCACTAAAGATTTCTCATGCCCAGCATTTATGATCGCGCTGGCATCGCCACCCTTGTCGATGTAGAGCTCAAGGATCTGATCGAGAATCTCGTACTCAGGAATTGAGTCGCTATCTTTCTGGCCCGGCCTGAGCTCAGCGCTTGGCTCCTTTTTAATAGAACTATCTGGGATTGGAGCCCTCTCCCCCAAACTCGTGGCCTTGGCATTGCGCCACTTCGCCAACTTCCAAACATCAACTTTGAAGACATCCTTAATTGGGGCATATCCCCCGACTGCATCGCCATAAAGAGTCGAGTATCCGACCGCCAACTCCGACTTGTTTCCGGTCGCTAGAACTAAATGGCCCTCTTGATTTGAAAGTCCCATCAATAACGAGCCCCGAACGCGAGCTTGTACGTTCTCCTCGGCCAAACCTTCCAATTTCGTTGCCTTTAAATAGCCCTCAACCACCGGCTCGATTTCGATAGTCCGAAAGTTGATCCCCAGATTCTTTGCTAAGGCAGCCGCATCGCTCTTTGAGTGGGAGGAGGAGTACTTACTTGGCAATGAAACACCAAAGACTCGATCTTTACCGAGGGCATCAACCGCAATGGTTGCTACGACGGCGGAATCAATTCCGCCTGAGAGTCCAAGAACTACAGATTTAAAGCCATTCTTCTCTATGTAATCGCGAAGCCCTAATACAAGAGCGCTCCAAATCTCTTCGGTATCGGTCAAGGGGCTCGCGATTCGTGGCTCGATAACCGAGGAAGTTTCCGAACCCGACTCACTTATTACGAGATCTGGAGTTGCGCCTCCTACCCGGGCGGGCAGATCAACCACTAAGAGATCGCGTTGGAATTGTGGCGACCTTGCTAATAATGCGCCGCTCTCATCGACCAACATTGAGTCGCCGTCGAATACCAAATCATCTTGGCCACCGAACATATTGGTATAGAGAATCGGGGCACCGATTTGAAGGGCGCGCTTCCTAACTAACTCAAAGCGCAAGTCATCCTTAGATCGCTCGAAGGGACTTCCATTGGGAACAAGAACTAGGCCTGGTTTTCGCTCAGCCAACTCAACCATCGGGCCCTCATCGCGCCAAATATCTTCACAGATTGCAACACCAATATCGACGCCTTTAAATCTTGCAACGAGGGTCCCAGATCCGGCCGAGAAATTTCGGAACTCATCAAAGACTCCATAATTTGGCAGGTGGCGCTTTATATATTTTGCTTTTGCTTCGCCACCAAAAAGCAGCGCGATTGAATTCAAGGGACGGCCGTCATCATCTAGAAAACCAACCACCACGAGCATTTCGCCACAACCATTTGCGGCCAACTCTTTGGCTAGATTCTTAGTTGCCTCAATTGAGGCGCCTCGAAAAGCCGGCCGTAACGCAAGGTCCTCTACTGGGTACCCGGTTATAACCATCTCCGGAAAGAGAACTACTTCAGCGCCGAGCACCTTGGCTTCAAGGCTCGCCTCCAGGACTTTTCCGCTATTGCCCTTGATATCTCCGACAATCGGATTTATCTGGGCAGAAGCGAGCCTGAGCTTTCTGCTCGGTAGAGGAGGCATAGTTCAAGAGTACCTATAGATTTATTGAGCGCTAGAATTATTCTGTTCATCCCGGGGACCGCTTGGCCTCGAGGAAAGGAAATGATGAAGCGATTCACCATCTCAGATCTTGCTGCCTGGAAGAAGGCGGGTAAGCGCTGGGCGATGCTGACCTCATATGACAGCGTCACCGCCTCAGTATTTGATGGCGCTGGAGTTCCAGTTCTCCTAGTCGGCGATAGCGCCGGAAACAACTTCCTAGGGCATGAGAACACCATTCCCGTCACCCTTGATGAAATGGTCTCGCTAGCACGCGCTGTAGTGAACGGATCTAAGCAAGCCCTAGTGGTCGCTGATTTTCCATTTGGTAGTTATGAAAAGAGTGAAACTCAAGCCCTTGAAACCGGCATCCGTTTTTTAAAAGAAGCCAAGGTCCATGCCGTAAAACTCGAAGGCGGAGTCCGAGTAGTCGAACAGGTCAAAGCCCTAGTCAAATATGGAATTCCGGTCATGGGCCATCTTGGAATGACCCCACAATCGGTAAATGCATTTGGGG
>JALRKE010000089.1 GCA_023254845.1 Candidatus Nanopelagicaceae bacterium
AGCAAATGAGATCGTCGAGTTAACTAGAAAAGAAGCAGCTTCGGTCATCACAGAATTGGTGACCTTTGGTCTTCTCTATAAAGATGGAAAAAAGTTCCGCATTCCCCGTGCAGTGCGCGACATATTGGGCGAATATGTTGCCGGGCTAGGACCAAGCATCGCTCAAACGATTGATTTCAAGGCTCTTAAGAAAACTCCAGATGGCGCAGTTGAGTTACTAGAGCGCCTCATGTGGGGACCGCCTCGAGGAGAAGTTGGTGATATCCATAAGAAAGGCGGCGTAATCGAGTGGCTCTTAAAGAATCGATTCTTGATTCCGATTGATTCTAAAACAGTTGCGTTACCAAGAGAGGTCGCGCTACATCTACGTGGTGGAAAACTTCATAGAGATTATTCAACGAGTGAGCCGAAACTTGAAGGCAAATCCGTAACTGCATCTGAGTCAGATCGAGCTGCAGTCGCATCAATCTCGAGCCTGCTCCGGTTAGTTAGTGAACTTCTTAATTTCTGGGCAGAAGAGACTCCGACCGCGCTGCAATCCGGCGGTCTAGGTGTAAGAGACTTAAAGAAAGCATCTGAGCATCTTGGAGTAGAAGAACTCTTTACCGCCTTCATCGCTGAGCTCGCCCACCATGTAGGGATATTAAGTATCGAAGCTGATGGGCGGATCTTGCCGAATGCAAACTTCGATATCTTTCAAACAAAAAACTTCGAAGAGCAATGGCGTGATTTGGTCTCTAGTTGGCAGGTCACTTCCCGAGTAAGTGGGTTGATCGGTCGCCTTGAGTCGCGAAATGTCACAGCCCTTGGAAGTGAGCTAGATCGAGCGAATGCCGCACGAATCCGAAAGATTATTCTTGGAAGGCTTAAACCTTCTATCTCACCAACTATCGAATCGTTAACTAGCGCTGCTCGCTGGCATTACCCACATCGCCGAGCCCTAGCAATCAATACCGAAACAGTTGGTTGGACGGTTCGAGAAGCGGAGTGGCTAGGTATAACTGGAGCTGGAGCGCTTTCAACATTTGGGAAGAAATACTTAAGTGGTGAGAAGCGGTTAGGAATCGATGCCGCGCTTCCCGCTCCGGTAGATCACATTCTCATCCAGGGCGATAACACCGCAATCGCTCCTGGTCCACTAACTGTTGAAATCTCTCGCCATCTCTCTACTTTTGCAGATATTGAAAGTCGAGGTGGCGCTACCGTCTATCGCTTCTCAGAAAGCTCACTACGACGGGGGCTTGATCATGGCCATACCGGTGAGGAGATTCGCACTTTCTTAAGAGATATTTCTAAAACACCGGTCCCACAACCACTTGATTACCTGATCTCTGATATTGCCAAGAAACATGGAAGGCTAAGAGTCGGCTATGCGAACTGTTATATCCGCTGCGATGATGAAACTGTAATCGCTGCGATATTGAGAGATAGAAACTTAGAACATCTTCGACTACGCCAGATTGCACCACAAGTTTTAGTTGGAGATGCTGAGAGCTCTGAGATGATGGATGAATTAAGAAGCGCGGGTTATTTCCCATCTGGAGAGAATGGCCAAGGCGCTGTTATTCAAGTGCCGGTTGCACATCGCGCGAAATCAAGACCGAAACCACCGCGAATAGTGGGCGAGATATCAGCTCCAAGTGATGACATCCTTAAAGTCGCAATCCGTACGCTTAGAACTGGCGAGAAGAGCGCACCGAAGAGAACTACTGGTGAACTTCCACGTTCAAGTTCGAGTGAGACCCTGGATCTACTAAATGAATATCTAGGCAAAGGTGTAGCGCTTCGGATCGGATATGCCGACACAAATGGCGCGGTCTCACTTCGCATCATTGATCCGCTCTCAATCTCGCTTGGAACCCTGATCGCGAAGGATCACTTAACTAATGGAATTACCCCATTTAAGATCGCACGGATTACAGGAGTCACGAGAGCATGAACCTACGGCAGACTAGCCCTATGAAGGATGCGATGCTCGAGGACCTACGCGCACTCGTTGAATGTGAGAGTCCGAGTGAGGATCTCGCTGCTTGCATGAGAGTCGTTGAACTAGCCGCTGAGATTTCAAAGCGCGTTACCGGAGCTAAAGGTGCTGTCGTTGAAGAAAGCGGTCGCCCAGTTTTTTGGTTGGGAAGTAAATCTCCCAAAGTTGTGCTCCTCGCCCACCTAGATACC
>JALRKE010000008.1:0-15253 GCA_023254845.1 Candidatus Nanopelagicaceae bacterium
ATGAACGAAGATCATTTGTGGAGGCCACGTTAACTTCAGGAAGCGCGCGTCCTTGGCAGATTCGTCTCTCACTAGATCCCCTTACCAACGCCCTAGCGAATACCGAACCCCCTGTAGTTCCGATAGAGCCCGCTCCAGGAGCGTGAAAGGAATTACGCAACACTTATGTTGCGTAAATCAGACCCTCTCAGTATGGTCGGGCCATGGCCAATTCCAGATTGAAAGCGTTGATTTCACTCCTTTCTGCCCTCATCCTGACTGTTTCGCTTACCGCTTGTGCCGGTGGGCAAAATGAGGTCAACTCCCTCACCATCTATTCGGGCCGGAGCCAAGAGTTCATTGAACCTTTCTTCAAGACGTTTACCGAAGCCACTGGAATTGAGCTGGATGTTCGTTATGGCGACTCCGCCGCTCTCGCGGCTCAAATTCTCGAAGAAGGCGATAACTCCCCTGCCGATCTATTTCTCTCTCAAGATGCTGGTGCGCTTGGAGCGGTTGCCGGAGCGAAACTATTAGCTTCGCTAGACCAGAGCCTTTTAGAGAGAGTCGCGAGTAATTACCGAGCACCTTCAAAAGATTGGGTCGCCATTACTGGTCGCGCACGCGTCATGGCCTACGCGCCCGATCGTATCGCAGCTTTACCAAGTTCAATTGACGAGTTGATTTCTGAGAATTGGAAGGGTCGCCTTGCGATTGCGCCGACTAACTCCTCATTTCAAGCATTTATTACCGCAATGATTCAGACTCGTGGTGAAACAGCAACTGAGTCTTGGCTTCGCGCTTTACAGAACAATTCCCCGAAGCTCTACGAAAAGAACAGCCTCATAGTTCAGGCAATCGATGCCGGTGATGTAGATGCTGGATTAGTCAATCACTATTACACATGGGAAGTTACCGAGGAACTAGGACGTGAGATTAATGTTAAGAACTCATTCTTTGGCCCCGGAGATCTAGGAAATCTAATAAATGTCTCAGGCGCAGGTATCTTAAGAACTAGTAAGAAGCAATCTTTCGCCTCGGAACTCATATCTTTCCTGCTCTCTGATGAAGAGCAAGCACGTTTTGTATCGGATACCCATGAATACTCAATTGTGCTACCTGAGCTTCGTCCTGAGGGATTACCAGCCTTAAATGAGATTAAGGCTCCGCGAGTGGATTTAGCCAACCTCTCGGATGTCGGGCGGACACAAGCCCTGCTGATAAAAGTAGGGCTTCTCTAGATCGATGACCATTATCGGCCAGAGGAATGTAAGCCAGACGAACGGGGCAAAGCAAAGAGGCGCCCCCTCGCTGGCTCTAATTGCCGCTGGATTATTTACGCTTGCTGCTGCAGCACTTCCTGTTGCATATCTAATTAGACGTGCACTTCAAATCGATAGCAATTTACTTCGTACCGTTCTCTTTAGAGCGAAGACCTTAGAAATCCTCATCACCACAATCTCTCTAGTCTTGGCGGTAGTAGCTCTCGCGACCTTGATTGGGGTATCAATCGCTTGGGCGCTGAGTAATGTCGACTTGCCGGGAGTTGCACTATTGAGGGCGCTAGTCATCCTCCCTGTCGCTATCCCAAGTTATGTATTTACTTACTCTTGGCTTTCGCTGGAATTTCTACCTAATGGCTTTTTTGCAACGCTCGTTGTCCTAACTCTGACAACAACTCCATATGTAACTTTGGCAGCGCTGGCGGCATTTAGGCGTATTGATGGCGCCCAGCTAGATGTGGCACAGACCCTAGGTCTAAATCAACTTGAATCTTTCTTTAGGGTGACACTTCCCCAGATTAGAAATGCTGTTGGTGCAGGCGCTTTAATTGTCGCACTCTATGTTTTGAGCGACTTTGGTGCAGTCTCACTACTTGGCGTGGACACTTTTACCCGTGCAATTCAGAACACTTATCAAGGAAGTTTTGATAGAAGTAGCGCTGCACTCCTTGCATTAATACTTGTTGCTATTTCCTCATTAGTGATCTATTTTGAGATAAGTTTCAGACAGAGGTCTACGCTTCTAAAGAGTTCGGTTCGCATAACTAAGAGGTTACCGGCGCTCCGCTCTCTCAAATCTAAAGCATGGGCGCTTTCTGCAATTCTTCTCTACATTTTCGTAGCGCTCCTAACGCCACTTCTTGTACTTCTGCAGCGCTTCTTTTCGCGGGTTACACCGATTGATCTCACCGAACTTTTGATTGCTTCGTTATCAACTATCTCAGTCTCGCTTTTTGGTGCGTTAATTGCGATGGTCTTGGCTGTTCCGGTAGCCCTGCTTGCTGTGCGAGAAACCTGGATTGGAACATGGTCTGAACGAGCGATACTCCTCGTTCATGCGCTTCCTGGGATTGTCATGGGATTAGCGCTTGTTTCCTTCGGTTCTGAGTTCCCCTTGGTCTACCAGACAACAGGGCTATTGGCCTTTGCTTATTCAATTCTCTTTCTTGCTAGATCCGTTGGTTCTATCAGGACTTCCTTTGCAAAAGTTCCGATAAACCTTACCGAGATTGCTTCGACTCTCGGCCAGACTAAAGCCCGAATTTTCTATCGAGTTACCCTCCCACTCGCTGCTCCTGGCGTTCTTACCGGCACGCTTTTAGTCTTCTTATCCGCCATGAAAGAACTTCCTGCCACCCTCATGCTCCGGCCGACCGGTTTTGAAACACTGGCGACTGAGATTTGGAATAACACTGCGATTTTTCGCTTTAGTGAGGCCGCCCCTTACGCTTTGCTCCTCGTAGCTATCGCGGCTATCCCCACATTCTTAATCAGCAGGCCTGATCGAGATTCCGAGCGAGGTGAACTCCAATGACGACCTTAGAAATCAAGGATCTCGGAGTACATCTAGGCTCTCGAGAAGTCCTTCGAAATTTAACCCTCACAATCCCATCGGGATCATTTGCGGCGCTCTTGGGCCCATCTGGATGTGGCAAAACTACCTTGCTCCGCACAATCGCTGGATTGGTTCGGCCATCATCTGGAGCTATCCGTTTTGGAAAACAACTGGTGAGCGTGTCATCACTTGTCCTACCTCCGCACAAACGAAATATCGGATATTTACCGCAGGAAGGTGGTTTGTTTCCACACTTAAGCGTCGGTGAAAATGTTGGCTTTGCCCTCTCCAAGCATGTAAGCGATGTTGATCGTTCATTGGTAATTGAAGAGATGTTAGAGCTTGTTGGGTTGTCCGGATACGCTGCTCGCAAACCTCACCAACTTAGCGGTGGCCAACAAACTCGAGTTGCGCTAGCTCGCGCACTTGCAATTCGTCCAGCCATAGTTCTACTCGATGAACCATTCTCAAATCTTGATCACGCTTTGAGAGCAGATGTGAGCGTTGAGGTAGTTTCATTGTTGAAGAAATCGAAGACCACTTCACTTATGGTCACCCATGACCGCGAAGATGCTCTCGTTTCTGCCGATCTAATTGCACTTATGCGAGATGGCCAAGTCGTGCAATCTGGCACCCCGGAAGATGTTTACATGGATCCAGCTTCCGCAGATATCGCCGAAAGTACGGGCGATATTCTCGAACTACCGGCACGGCGACTCATGAAGAACCGTGCAAAGTTGCTCTCCCCTCTTCACCTACTCTCTGGCAAGACTTCTGGCGAATTAGAGGCCGGTTCGATCTTGATTCGCCCAGAGGAGATTCGAGTGCATCAGAAGAAGGCCGGTCTACCTAAGGCCAAGATCACCCAGATTAACTATTACGGACACGACGCTCTCCTCGAACTTGCGCTCCCGGGATACTCCAAGGAGATAAAAGTTAGAGTGACCGGACCGCTGCAATTTGAAGTAGGAAAGACTGTTGCCTTGGAGCATGTCGGTCCGATCCGATGGGTGTCGAAAAAGCCTACTGGCGAGTAGGGTTCTGGCATGAAATCTGCCACCGCCAAAACCAATGTAGTTCTTGTTGATGCTGTCCGTACTCCCTTTGGTAAAGCCGGAAGTCTCTATTCTGGCACTCGCGCCGATGACATCATGGTTCGCGCAATTCGCGGACTCCTGGAGCGAAATCCGGGAGTAAGCCCTAGCGATATCGATGATGTCGCGATCGCCGCCGCTACTCAATTTGGCGATCAAGGTATGAACATTGGTCGTTCCGCAGCAATATTGTCGGGACTTCCTAACACGGTTCCTGGTTACTCGGTTGACCGTTGGTGCGCAGGCGCGATGACCTCAGTCACCACAATTGCGGGCGCGATAAATATGGGCGCATACAACCTGGCAATAGCAGGCGGTGTTGAGCATATGGGTAACCATCCAATGGGGGAAGGCATGGATCCAAATCCAAGATATCTTGCAGAGAAGATTGTTGATACTGATGCACTTTCCATGGGAAATACTGCAGAACGACTACACGATAAGTTTCCTCATCTAACTAAAGAGCGCGCCGATAAGTATGCGCTAGCCTCTCAAGAGAAAACTGCAGCGGCCTACAAATCAGGGAAAATTCAACCGAACTTGATTCCAGTTGCGGTAAGAAGCGCTGAGCAAGGTTGGGGCGTAGCAACAGTAGATGAGCCACCACGTCCCGGAACAACGCTAGAGGCGCTAGCTGCTTTAAAGACTCCTTTTAGACCTTCCGGAAGAGTTACTGCAGGAAATGCAGCCGGCCTGAATGATGGCGCAACCGCAGCACTTCTTGCGAGCGAAAATAAAGCTAAGGAGCTAGGTCTTGGAATTAAGGCAAAGCTAGTTACATTTGCATTCGCTGGAGTTGAGCCAGAAATTATGGGTTATGGACCAGTCCCCTCGACCCTAAAAGCGCTAAAGCTAGCTGGGCTAGAGATTGGCGATATCGGACTATTTGAAATTAATGAGGCATTCTCAATTCAAGTCCTCTCCTTCTTAGATTATTTCGGTATCGCAGATGATGACCCGAGAGTAAATATCTACGGTGGTGCAATCGCCGTTGGCCATCCACTCGCCTCATCTGGAATAAGACTGATGTTAAATCTGGCAGAAGGTTTTAAAGAGCGCCCCGATGTTCGCTATGGAATCACAACTATGTGCATTGGTCTAGGAATGGGTGGCACCGTAATCTGGGAGAACCCAAATCACAGAGACTTTGGAAAGGCTTAAATGATGAGCGATCTAAATTCCCCAGAAGGCGCCCCGGAAGAGGTTGTAACAAAGGCGCTACTGCGCGAGGTAGACCTCGCACCATTTGGTTTCAGTGGGACGCTCTCGCTAATAACTCTAGATAACGGACTTGATTACAACCGGCCTAACACGCTTGGGCCAAAATCTCTTCAAGAGATTGAATCTGCTCTAACTTCTGCAGAAGCAAGTTCTTCCTCGGCGATTGCGATTACCGGAAAGCCATTTATCTTTGCGGCGGGAGCGGATCTATCAGCTCTGCCATTTGTTAAAGACAAGTCCCAGGCTTTGGCAATCGGAAAGTTTGGACATGATTTATTTAAACGCTTTGCGCGTAGTAAGAAACCAACCTTCGCATTTACCAATGGACTCGCCCTGGGTGGTGGTCTTGAGATTGGCCTTCACTGCAACTATCGGACGCTCGCCTCAACTGCATTCACCGCACTACCCGAGTGCTTCCTTGGCCTTGTACCGGGCTGGGGCGGCGCCACAATTCTTCCTAAATTGATTGGCCCTGAGAAAGCTGTCCAAGTAATAATTCTCAACGCTTTAAATAACAACACAATGATGAAGGCTAAAGATGCGCTCGCCCTCGGTGTTGTTGATGCGGTCTTTGAGCCGGCAGATTTTCTCGAGAAATCCTGTGCTTTCGCTGCCGATATCTTGAGCGGGAAGAAGAAAATTGAACGCCTAGATCACACTAAAGATGAAGCAGCCTGGATACGCGCAATTGAGACTGGAAAAGCGGCTGCCTCAAAGAAGTATGGCGGCGCAGATATTGAATCTCCACGACGCGCCTTAGAGCTCATAGCCGCGGCTCGAACTAACACTTTAGATCAGGGTTTTGATGCCGAAGATGAAGTTCTTGCAAACCTGGTTATGGCCAATCCACTTCGCGCCTCGCTCTACGCCTTTAATCTAATTCAAAAGAAAAAGAAGAAGGTGGAAGGAGCCCCTAAGCCGGCGCTTGCTCGCAAGGTCTCCAAAGTTGGTGTGGTTGGCGCAGGACTCATGGCCTCACAGCTAGCGCTTCTAATTATGCGAAATCTAAAAGTTCCCGTTGTCCTAACCGATCTTGATCAAGCACGAGTTGAAAAAGGTATTGCTTGGATTCATAGCGAGATAGATAAATTGGTCGAAAAGAAGCGGATGAATTCTGAGGGAGCTGCGCGACTAAAGGGGCTGGTAAGTGGCTCTACCGACCAGGGCGTATTTGCTGGCGCTGACTTCATAATTGAAGCCGTTTTTGAGGAGCTCTCAATCAAGCAGAAGCTCTTTAAGGACTTAGAGAAGGTTATTTCTCCCGAATGCGTACTCGCCACAAACACATCTTCACTCTCTGTAGAGAAGATGGGTGAAGGTCTTGCGCATCCCGAGCGGGTTGTTGGCTTCCACTTCTTCAATCCAGTCGCAGTCATGCCACTTCTTGAGGTCGCACGCACTTCAAAGACCGATGATGCAACTACCGCTACGGCGATAAACGTTGGCAAAGAACTCAAAAAGACCATGATCATCTGTAAGGATGCGCCTGGTTTTGTGGTGAATCGATTGCTAACCCGGTTTATGGGAGAAGTTACTGATGCAATTGATGAAGGAACACCTTACGACGTCGCGGATACTGCGCTTCGGCCGCTTGGATTCCCAATGTCACCACTTGAGCTATTTGGATTAGTTGGTCCAGGAGTTGCACTACATGTATCAAAGACTCTAAATGCAAATCTTGGTCCACGCTATAAAGTCTCTCCTACTGTCTCTCGTTTGGTGGAAAAGGGAGTTAAGACATTCTACGTTAAGGATGAATCTGGAAAGTTAGTAGCTAATCAAGAGGCAATTGCGTTGGTAGAAAAGGGTACCGCTCCATCTACATCAGAACAGGTTAGGTTGCGGGCTCTGAAGGCGCTCGCAGAAGAGGCCCGAATGATGCTCGATGAAGGCGTTGTAGCAACCCCATCAGAGATTGATCTCTGTATGTTGCTTGGAGCGGGATGGCCACTTCACCTAGGTGGAATTCTCCCGTACCTAGATCGTGAAGGAATTAGTGAGTCGGTTTGCGGGAAGCGCTTTCATCCACATGGAGTTGCTTCCCTTCCTGTTTAACGCCACTTGAAAACCAACTAACCAATTGGCGCGCGACTGATTGAACAGTAATTCCTAGATCCTCAAGTATTTGGTTCCGTTTGGAGTGCTCAAAGAATTCAACTGGAATTCCAATTGAATGGATTGGGATTTCTATATCAAGCTCTCTAAAGGCATCGGAGAGCGCGCTAGAAATTCCGCCGTTCTTGATGCCATCTTCTATTACGACAATACGTGAATATCGATCAGACATCCGAGCCAGCGTTGATATCGGAAGCGGCCGAACCCATCTTGGATCAATGACTGTTACGCCAACGCCCTCGCGATATGCCTGGGCTGCGGCATCAACCGCAAGTTGGGCCATCGCACCGACTGCGATCATAAGGATGTCCGGACTCTCGCCTCGGTAGAGAACATCTACTCCATCGCGTCGTTCAAATGCAGGCAGATCAGGATTTATTGCACCCTTCGGGAATCTCAGCAGAGTGGGAGCGTCATTGACTAAAGAAGCTTCAGTAAGTAGTTCTCGCAAACGCGCACCATCTCTTGGAGCAGCTACTTGAAGAGTTGGAACTATTCCAGTCAAGGCAAGATCCCATATTCCATGATGCGATGGGCCATCATCACCCGTAACTCCAGCGCGATCTAAGACAAAAGTAACGCCAGCTTTATGTAGCGCAACATCCAAGAGAAGTTGGTCAAAGGCGCGGTTTAAGAAAGTTGAGTAAACCGCAACTACGGGATGCAGCCCCGAAAATGCCATTCCAGCAGCAGAAGTTGTGGCATGTTGCTCTGCGATACCCACATCAAAGGTCCGCTCTGGGAATTTCTCTTGGAACTTATCTAGCCCAGTCGGGCCCAACATGGCAGCTGTTATAGCCACGACATCGCTCCGTTTCCCGCCGAGCTCAACGAGCGCATCTGAGAACTCTTGAGTCCAAGTTCTTCCGCTCTTGGCAAGCGGCTCCCCAGTCTCCGGATCTACAACCCCAACTGCATGGAATTTTTCTGCTTGATCATTAAGCGCAGGTGCATGGCCGCGCCCCTTTTCAGTTATTGCATGCACTAAGACTGGTCCTTCAAATTTCTTCGCTTGAGTTAGCGCCTTCTCTAACGCAAGGATGTCATGGCCATCAATCGGTCCCAAATACTTAAGACCAAGATCCTCAAACATTCCTTGAGGAGCAACGATATCTTTGAGACCCTTCTTCATTCCGTGAAGCGTTTCATAGATTGGTTGTCCAACGACTGGGGTTCGCTCAAGCACGCCCTTGCCCCAATCCAAGAATTTCTCATAACCTTTCGTGGCTCTTAAAGTTGAAAGATAAGTAGCAACTCCACCAATAGTCGGTGAATAAGATCTTTCATTATCATTTATGACAATCACCAATCGAAGGTTTTCCGACGCGGCGATGTTATTTAGCGCCTCCCATGACATTCCTCCGGTGAGCGCTCCATCTCCAACAACAGCGACGACCGTCCTATCGGTTACTCCTTGGACGCTAAAGCCTCGCGCGACTCCGTCAGCCCACGAAAGGGCGGTTGATGCATGCGAGTTCTCAACAACATCGTGTTCGCTCTCGCGCCGATTTGGATAGCCCGAAACTCCGCCACGTTGACGTAACTTCTCGAAGCCGTCTGCTCTTCCAGTAAGAAGTTTATGAACATAAGACTGGTGGCCCGTGTCGAAAATAATTACATCATGGGGAGATTGAAAGACGCGATGAATTGCTACCGTAAGTTCAACAATTCCAAGATTTGGCCCAAGATGCCCACCTGACTTTGAAACCTTATCGATAAGAAATGTGCGGATTTCTTGGGAGAGATCGTTGAGTTCTTCGCTACTCAAGCGCGCCAAATCAGAGGGCGACTTGATTCTCGGTAAGAACTTCATAGCGCCTATGGTAACTACTAGCGAAGCAACTCTCTAAGCGAGTAGCGAGCGCAACACGTACTGCATGATGCCACCGTGGCGATAGTAATCAGCCTCACCTGGGGTATCGATTCGTACTTTGGCCTTAAAGATCTTCTCGCCAGCCTTGACGTTGACAGTAGCGGGGATCTTTCCGTTATTTAGCTCGGTGATTCCAGAGATTTCAAAGACTTCATCGCCGCGAAGTCCAAGGCTCTCCGCGCGCTCACCATCTAGATATTGAAGTGGGAGTACGCCCATACCAATCAAGTTTGAGCGATGAATTCTCTCAAAAGATTCTGCAATCACCGCCCTCACTCCAAGAAGCGCAGTTCCCTTAGCAGCCCAATCTCGGGATGATCCGGAACCATATTCTTTCCCTGCGAGAATAACGAGCGGAACATTAGCTGCTTGATATGCAACCGATGCATCATAAATGGTGGACTGTTCGCCGTTACTAAGGAAATTCTTTGTAAATCCCCCTTCAACTCCATCAAGCAAAAGGTTCTTTAAACGAATGTTGGCAAAGGTTCCGCGAATCATTACTTCGTGATTTCCGCGCCTAGATCCATAAGAATTGAAATCTGCCTTTTGTACACCGTGCTGTTGCAGATACTTACCAGCGGGAGAGTCAGGCTTAATTGAACCTGCAGGTGAGATGTGATCCGTTGTTACTGAATCCCCCAGCATTGCGAGCACCCGCGCGCCCGAGATATCGGTGACCGGCTTAGGAGTGCGAGGCATTCCATCGAAGTAAGGAGGCTTGCGAACATAAGTGGAGTTCGAATCCCACTCAAATGTTTTCCCGGTAGGCGTATCAAGTGAAGTCCAACGATGATCGCCAGCAAAAACGCTTGCGTAATCACGCTTGAACATCTCAGAAGAGATAACGCTATCTATAACCCCTTGGATCTCTTGAGGCGATGGCCAGATATCACGAAGGTAGACATCATTACCTTGGGAATCTTTGCCAAGTGGGTCACTCTCAAAATCATGATCCATGGTCCCAGCCAAGGCATAAGCGACTACAAGGGGCGGCGATGCTAGGTAATTCATCTTTACATCGGGGCTAATTCGTCCCTCAAAATTGCGGTTTCCAGAGAGCACGGCCGCGACTGCCAAATCATTCTCATTTACGGCTTTGCTGACCTCAATTGGGAGTGGTCCGGAATTTCCAATACAGGTAACGCAACCATATCCAACCAAGTTAAATCCAAGCTTCTCCAAGAAAGGAGTGAGCCCAGACTTCTCATAATAATTCGTGACTACTTTTGAACCCGGTGCAAGCGTTGTCTTTACCCAGGGCTTACTAACGAGCCCCTTCTCTACCGCCTTCTTTGCAAGCAAGCCAGCGCCAATCATGACGCTCGGATTTGAGGTATTTGTGCAAGAAGTTATGGAGGCAATTACAACCGCGCCATTGCTAACGGATCCCGGCTTCTCACTAACAGTTACCGGAATCTCGCTCTTGGAAGATTTATCACTTAGGTATCCCGGTAAAGACTTCGCAAATGAGCTCTTAGCATCACTTAGAGCCACGCGATCCTGGGGACGCTTTGGTCCAGCGATAGATGGAACGACGCTTGCTAGATCTAATTCAAGATGTTCTGAGTAGCGTGGCGTTGCGCTCGGATCATGCCAAATACCCTGGGCCTTTGCGTAGCTTTCAACAAGACTACGCTGTTCTTGGCTTCTTCCCGTTAACTCCAGATATTTTAAAGTCTCTTCATCAATCGGGAAAATCGCTACCGTCGAACCGTACTCAGGTGACATATTTCCAATAGTTGCTCTATTTGCCATCGGAAGTGCACTAACCCCAGGTCCGTAGAACTCAACAAACTTTCCAACCACGCCATGTTTACGGAGCATTTCAGTGATGGTCAGCACCAAATCGGTCGCCGTAGTTCCCATTGGAAGAGCGCCCTTCAATTTGAATCCAACGACTCGCGGTATCAACATTGATACTGGCTGGCCAAGGAGAGCTGCCTCAGCTTCAATTCCGCCAACGCCCCAACCAAGAACTCCAAGACCATTAACCATGGTGGTGTGCGAGTCAGTTCCAACAACTGTATCGGGATAAGCGCGGAGCGTTCCAGAAACTTCCCGAGTCATAACCACGCGCGCCAAGAATTCAATATTCACCTGGTGAACAATTCCCGTTCCTGGCGGCACAACTTTGAACTCATCAAAGGCGGTCTGGCCCCAACGGAGGAATCGATAACGCTCAGTATTACGCTGGTATTCGATATCAACGTTCTCTTCAAATGAAGTAGCGGTACCAAACTTATCCGCGATAACGGAGTGATCAATTACCAATTCGGCTGGCGCAAGCGGATTAACTTTTGTTGGATCGCCGCCCAATTCAGCAATCGCCTCTCGCATTGTTGCGAGATCTACGACACAGGGCACTCCGGTGAAATCCTGCATTATGACTCGAGCTGGAGTGAATTGAATTTCGGTATCGGGTTGGGCGTCAGGTTTCCAATTTGCTAGCGCCTTGATTTGGGAGGCAGTGATATTTGCGCCGTCTTCTGTCCTCAACAAATTTTCGAGGAGAATCTTTAGAGAAAAAGGAAGTGATGCTGCACCCTCTAATCCTGTGATGTCGAAGATTTCATAATTCTTGCCAGAAACTTCCAGAACCCGTTTGGCCCCAAATGAATTCTTACTCATATCCGAATCCTAACCGTGAGAGATTCGGAACCAAATAATGAAACTAGCCCCGCCTAATGAAGCGCGCCACACTCTCGATGTGCTGGGTCATCGGAAAGAGGTCAAAGGCCCTTATTCCATCCAAGGCGTAGTCGAATCGCTCCAAAATCTCAGTATCGCGTGCTAGCGCAGCTGGATCGCAAGCTACGTAGATCAATGTGCGCGGTGAAAGCGCCAGAATTTGGCGAATCACTCGTTCTCCTGCTCCAGATCTTGGCGGATCGATCACTACAACATCGCCATTAACAAATCGCTTCAGCTCTCTCTCCACCTTACCTTCCACAATCTCCACGTTGGCATACTCTGCAAAATTTCGCTTGGCATCGGTCACGGCGTTGGGCGACTCCTCAATCATTGTGATTCGGCCAGTTTCACCGACTATCTCAAGCGCGGCGCTTGCAAAGAGTCCAACCCCAGAATAAAGATCGTATAGATGATCACCACTTCTCAAATCGGCAAATTTAAGGACAGCGTCGGATAATGTTTTTGGTGCACCCACATGGCTCTGCCAAAAACTCTCCGGAGTTAGCGAAAACTCAAAACCATTGACACTCTGGTTCACAAGAGTGTAGTTCTCTCGACCTTCTATGGAAATCACTGACTTGCCATCGCTACCGACTGCAACATCTACCTTCTTCCCCACCGGAAGTTTCTGGTTGTTTATCTCTGAGATCCTTACATTCTTATGTGCAATCTTGCACTCATCAATTTCAATCAAATTATTGCTTCGAGCCTGAAACATGGCAATCTTTCGATTCTCGGAAACTGTGAACTCCATTCGAGATCGCCAACCCAGAATCGGCGCGACTTCCTCAACTTCTACATTAACATCCATCTTTGCTAATCGCTTGAACTGTTCTTTGATTATGGCTGATTTATAACTTCGTTGAGCTTGAGGCGCTATATGTTGAAAATCGCAACCGCCACAGCCGTCAGGCTTAGCGAATCTACAAGCAGACTCGACTCGATGTTGTGATGGATTAATTACTTCAATCGCATCACCTCGCGCAAAATTCTTTGCAATCTCAGTGATCCTTACCTTTACTTTCTCCCCAGAAATTGCATGACGAACAAAGATCACCCGTCCTTCATGACGTGCTACAAAGTGACCACCATGGGCGATTGAAGAAATATCGAGAACAAACTCATCTCCGACATTCATTTCAACCTCGTTTTCGCGCGGGGATTACTCTCGCCTAAGCCTAAAGGTGTAAATTCTCCCATTGTGCACATCGTGATTATGGGTTGTGGCCGAGTCGGTTCTACCCTCGCGAAGGATTTTCAAGCCCTAGGTCATTCTGTTGCGGTTATCGATCAAGACCGGGAAGCATTTCGTCGCCTAGGCGCTGATTTCAACGGGCTAACTGTTGCCGGAATCGGCTTTGATCGCGATACTCTAATTGAAGCTGGAATCGAGAAAGCAGATGCATTTGCCGCAGTATCTGATGGCGATAACTCGAATATTCTCGCCGCTCGAGTCGCTCGTGAAACTTATGGCGTTGATAACGTTGTTGCAAGAATCTATGATCCGGCTCGCGCTGAAATTTATCAACGGTTAGGGATCCCAACTGTTGCAACCGTGCTCTGGACAACTGACCAGATTATGCGTCGAATCCTTCCCTCTGGCGCAAAATCCGAGTGGCAAGATGCTTCTGGAAAGGTTCAACTAGCTGAAGTTCAAATTCACCGTGATTGGTTTGGTTATCCAGCGATATCCATCGAAGGTATGACAAAAGCTCGAGTGGCATTTATTACGAGGTTAGGCGATGGCATGATTCCTGACGAACATACCGTGCTACAAGAAGGCGATGTAGTACATGTCTTGGTCAACGATCAGGATATAAACGATGTAGTCACATCTTTATCCCAACCGCCGAGTGATAAATCATGAAGATTGCAATTGCGGGAGCGGGTAATGCTGGACGAGCCATTGCTCGCGAGTTGATTTCAAACGGCCACCAAGTTCTTCTAATCGATAAGAATCCCAAATCATTGAAGATGGATAGCGTCCCAAATGCAGAATGGCTCCTTGCAGATGCTTGTGAAATCTCTACTCTCGATAAAGCGGGCTTAAGCCAATGCCAAGTCCTTGTGGCTGCAACTGGAGATGACAAAGTAAATCTCGTTGCTTCACTGCTTGCGAAAACAGAATACGGAGTACCTCGAGTTGTTGCCCGGGTAAATCACCCAAAGAACGAATGGCTTTTCGACTCTTCTTGGGGTGTTGATGTTGCGGTATCTACGCCAAGAATAATTGCAGCGCTAGTAGAGGAAGCGGTAAGCGTCGGCGACGTAGTCCGACTCTTCTCCATAAAGTCCGGCGAAGCCAACCTAGTTGAGATAACTCTTCCCGATAATTCGATTTGTATCGGTAAATCAGTCTCTGAGATCGCTCTTCCTAAAGATGCCTCTCTTGCTGCAATCATCCGAGATGGCCACGTAATCGCTCCTTCGCCGCACGACTTATTTAGCGCTGGTGACGAATTGATTTTTGTAGCCTCTGCTGAGGCGGAGAGCCAAATCAAAGATTGCTTCATCGCGAGTTAAGTAGGTCGTAAATCCTCTCTTAGTTTTGGACCGCTCTTTACAACTCGCCAAGTAAGCCAAGCCGCAACTGCAAATAAGGGAAAGCCCATTATCAATCTCGCTGTTCCCAATAGATTTACATTTCCGGATAGATAGAGTGGGTACTGGACTATTAAACGAGCCGCAAATAGTCCAACCCAGATCCAGGTAGCTTGTGCATAAATCCGACGACGTATCGGATCCTTTCGCCACTTAAAATTCTCGCCAAGCAATGGTCCGAGCACTAACCCAACTACAGGCCAACGGATGACTACTGAAAACGCATAAGCGGCACCATAAATAGCGTTAGTCCAAAGCCCGGGAAGATAAAAATCTTCAGCTTTCCCGCTGCGATTAGAGAGCCAAGCGCAAAATGCCACACCAAGGACTCCTGAAACTGCATGCTGAATGGTGTCTCGCTTAATTAATCGGATAATCGTAACAATCATTGAGAATCCGAGAGCTAGATATGCAGAATCCCTTACATCTTTATTGAAATTGAAGGCAATCAAGAAGATGAGCGCTGGAGCGCCAGAATCAAGGAGACCTTTCTTTCCACCGAAAGCTGCTAGAACTTTTGCTCTATCCTCATCTTTGCCCTGATTCTCATTCTCAGTATTACTCATCTCGTACCAGTCGATCCAAAACCAGATCCACCCCTATTTGATCCCGGTAACTGCTCTACTTCTACAAACTCAGCCTGAGAAACTTCTTGAATAACTAATTGGGCGATCCGCTCGCCACGTTTGATTGTGATGCTCTTTTCTTTATCAAGATTTATCAAGATGACTTGAATCTCGCCCCGATAACCGGAATCAATAGTTCCTGGGGCATTGACCATCGATAAGCCCTCTTTGGCAGCTCTACCGGAGCGAGGATGAATGAATCCGGCATAACC
>JALRKE010000008.1:15263-21050 GCA_023254845.1 Candidatus Nanopelagicaceae bacterium
CGACTTTAACTCTAGATCTACCCGTGAATAGAGATCGGCTCCAGCATCACCCGCCTTCGCATATGAAGGAAGTGGTAAATCTTGATCTATTCGGGTTATTAGAACTTTCATGGGTTTATTTCTAACTCAGGCGCTGCTGACCCGAACAATGTCGCTCGAAAACTCTCTGGGGCGTTTTCAATGAAATGCTCGACAGGTACCGTGATAAAAATTGCGGCCGCTTCAACTGCAATTGGCCCCTCTTCGCTGCCAATCCTTCCTTCTGCATGACAGTAAATCTTTCTTCCCTCTTGTCCAACTATCGCAGCAGTAATGTAAAGGCTCTTTCCTACTTGAACTGGCATCAAGAATGAAGTCTCAAGACGCCCAGTTACTGCGGGAGCTCTAACTAGCCACATCAATTTGCCTAAAGCTTCATCGAATGCGCAGGAAAGTAAGCCACCATGTGCAAGCCCTGGGGCGCCTTGGTGATGCTCCCCGACTGTGAATTTTGCGGTGATGGTCATTCCTTCTCCAGCAAAAGCAGTCAGATGTAAACCAGTTGGATGCGATGCGCCACAACCGAAACAATCTTGATTGTGAGAACCAAGAAGTGAGCCAGGTAATGGTGCTTGTGGGTGACGTGGTGGAACCGAAACACCCTCTGGTGGAGTGATGCTTAAGCCGCGCGACATAGTGAGAAGATTACCCTGCTATGCGCGAAGTCATTAGTTGGCCAATTCGAGTCTGGCTACTCTTTATCTTTCTAATCGGAGCAATCCTCATCTCTGTCGGTGTAGCGCTCTCAGATGTAGTTCTGGCGCTCCTCGCCCTGGCGCTCTTTTCTCTAACTCTCTTCTTTTCCTTTAGTTCGCGTCTTTACTTGATTGCATCAAGTCAATTTCTTTCCATTGGAAAGGCTGGAATAGAGACCCGTTTTATTAAAGAGGTTATCCCTTTAAATGAATCTGAAATGAAATATGAGCGTGGTTCTGGTCTAGACCCTCGCGCTTACCTTGCCCTCAGGTTCTGGGTAAAAGGCGGGATGAAAGTTCTCTTGGATGATCCTCGCGATCCCACTCCGTATTGGCTTGCGAGTACAAAGCGAGCTGACGAGTTCAAAAAATATTTAGGCAAATAAATACGAATTAAGCGCAATCTTTACAGACTGCCTTAGCTCCTTCACCGCGAGCAAGTTGGGTATGGTGATGAACCAAGAAGCATCGTGAGCAGGTGAATTCATTTTCTTGACGTGGAACAACTCTAACTGCGAGTTCTTCACCAGATAAGTCGGCGCCAGGAAGCTCGACATTCTCAGGATCCTCTTCATCAACATCAATCTGAGCGGAAGCAATTTCAGCTCGCTTTGCTTTTAACTCTTCGAGTGATTCCTCATGGAGCTCTTCATCCGTTTTTCGCGGGGTGTCGTAATCTGTTGCCATCGATCTTCACCGCCTCTCAAAAAAAAATCTCAACGATTCTTCTGAACCGTCCTCACCTCGGGGCGGATAATGCCCAAACCCAGGGCGCATGTCCTGACCAACGGTCGGCGTGTCGGGATTATTCCCCGCTTAGTCGCTCTTCCTTAACGATTCAGACCTTTGAAGGCCCTCTTGGCGACGCCATCTAGCAATCTCGCCGTGATTTCCAGATGTTAGAACTTCCGGGACTTCTAAACCACGCCAGTTTGATGGCTTGGTGTAGACCGGGTACTCCACTTCACCAATCTCATTATGCGACTCCTCCAATAAAGACTCTGGGTTTCCAATAACGCCAGGTATCAATCTGGTAATTGCTTCAATCATCACAAGCGCCGCAACTTCACCACCATTAAGAACATAATCCCCAATTGAGATTTCATGAACTCGAACGCCATCCATTTTTTTGTAATGCTCTGCGACTCGAGCATCTATTCCTTCATATCGACCGCAGGCAAAGACCAGCTTCTTGGAATCTACTAACTTGTTAGCTATAGCTTGATTGAATCGCGTTCCACTAGGAGTCAGAATTATAAGATCTAAAACCTCTTCACTGCTCGCTAATTCGGCATCAATCGCTTCACCCCATGGCTCAGGTTTCATCACCATTCCAGCGCCACCGCCATATGGAGTATCGTCAACTGTTCGATGATTATCATAGGTGAACTCACGGAGATCCACGGTCTTGAAGTCAATAACCTTAGATTCGATTGCTTTGCCAATTAGGGAGAGTTTTATTGGTGCGAAGTACTCAGGGAATATTGTTATTGCAGTGATCTTCATATCAATCCCTCCACATTTTTAACAATAATCCTCCGTAACTTGAGATCAAGTTCTGGTACATGCTTCTTCACAAAAGGAATCAGAATTTCACCGCGATCACTTTGACTCCTCACAACTAATGTGTCTTGCGAAGGAAGTTGCAAAATATCGATGACTTCTCCTACAAGCGCGCCACTCTCTAGCAGAACTGAACAGCCGAGAATTTCAGTTGCGTGAAATTCATCTTCGTCGAGCTCTTCACCAGACAACTCAATATTGGCAAGGAGTAGAACATTGCGAAGTTCTTCTGCTTGACTTCTATCTTCCTTGCCTTCAAAGGAGAGGAGGAGGGTTCCGTTGTGATTACGCACTGAAGTAATTCGCAACGGGCCAAGATTTGCAGGCTCTGTATCTAAAACTCCACCAACAAAAAAGCGCTCTTCTGGTTTATCAGTTCGAACTTCAATCGTAACTTCACCGCGAACGCCATGTGCGCGCCCGATTCTTGCTACGACAAGTTGCACAGATAAGCGCTAGCGCGCTTCGTTCGCCTCGATTAAATCGACGCGAACGCTTCGGCCAGCAAGTGCCGAGACCACGGTACGCAACGCCTTTGCAGTGCGACCATTTCTTCCGATGACCTTGCCGATGTCATCTGGGTGGACGCGCACTTCAAGGGTAGTTCCCCGTCGGCCTTCGCGTTCGGTAATGACAACCTCTTCTGGGTTATCAACTATGCCTTTTACTAAATGCTCAAGGGCCTCATCGATCATTTTCACTCCGTAACGATTCTGAGTTTAGGAAATTACTCAGCTGAAGTTTCAGCAGGTGTCTCAGCGGCTACTTCCGTCCCAGCAGCCTCTGCAACAGGAGCTTCGACAACTTCAGTGACTGCTACTGGCTCAGCAGCTGGAGTTTCCTCGGCTGGAGTTGTCTTAGCTGCAAGTTTCTCAGCAGCGCGTTTTTTCATGGTAGTCGCGCCATCTTTTGGTTCGTTCATTGCAGACTTGACGGCGGCCTCATATGCAACGCGCTTATCTGGTCGGGCTGGAAGGGTCTTGAGAGTTCCTTCGCTTCCGGCAATTCCCTTGAACTTTTGCCAATCGCCAGTCACCTTTAATAGCGCCTCTACTGCTTCGGTCGGCTGGGCGCCACTCTTCAACCAATGTTGTGCGCGCTCAGAGTTAACTTCAATCAATGATGGATCCGAGGCTGGCGAATATCGACCAATCTCCTCAATCTTCAAACCATTTCTGGCTTTACGAGAGTCGGCAACAACAATGCGATAGTGCGGGGTACGAATTTTTCCAAGACGTACCAATCTAATTTTTACTGCCACTAGGGCTTACTCCTTATATCTTCGAGCGGTTTTCATCCCAAGAGTGGGACGCCATGGCGATGAGAACCGAACTTTTCTTACAGGTACCGGTCAAGAGGTAGAGGGCTCTTGAACAGGGTCCTAATCCTGCCATGAGGCAGGTAAATCCCCAATTCGAGGGTTTCCTTCGGGCTTAGCGCCCTTCTTCAATAGCTCGTTTAGCGGGATTTCCAGATCGAGACTTCTTCTTGGGAGGGACTTTATTTACGGGCGATCCAAGAGATGGCATACCAGCGGCCATTGCTGGTGGTAGACCCATTCCGCCGGAAAAATTCCCACCTCTCATCTGTTTCATCATCTTCGAAGCGGCGCTAAATCTATCTACAAGATTATTAACTTCACTGACGGTTCTTCCGCTCCCCTTCGCAATTCGACTTCGACGGGAACCGTTGAGAATCTTTGGATTCTTTCGTTCAGTTGGGGTCATCGATTGCACGATTGCTTGAGTACGAATCAACTCATCATCATCTAGTGCATCGATCTGCTTGCGCATTGCCGCGCTATTGGCTCCTGGCAATAAACCTAAGATTTTCGACATTGAACCCATCTTCTTCATGGCCTGAATCTGTTCTAGAAAGTCCTCCAAGGTGAATTCCTCGCCAGCTACAAACTTCTCCTCTAGCCGCTTCGCTGCATCGCCATCAATTGCTCTCTTTGCTTGCTCCGCCAGAGTCGCGATATCTCCGAGCCCAAGGATCCTGGAAGCCATTCGATCGGGATAGAAGTAATCAAAATCAGTGAGTTTCTCACCGGCTGATGCAAAGAGAATTGGTTTCTTTGTAGTCTCCGCTATTGAGAGTGCGGCACCGCCTTTTGCATCGCCATCTAATTTTGTTAAGACAACTGCGTCAAAGCCAACGCCCTCTTCAAATGCTTTAGCAGTTCTAACCGCATCTTGACCGATCATGGCATCTACAACAAAAAGGACCTCATCCGGTGAGACCGCGCTCTTGATCTCACTAGCCTGCCGCATCAGCTCTTCGTCGATACCGAGACGTCCGGCGGTATCGACAATCACGACATTGAATAATTTTGACTTAGCGATTTCGATACCGCTCTTGGCAACTGAGACTGGATTGCCAGAGCCATTTCCTGGCTCAGGAGCATGAATCGGCACACCAATTGATTGAGCGAGGAGTGTTAACTGTGTAACTGCATTTGGTCGCTGAAGGTCGGCCGCTACAAGTAACGGGGTGTTCCCTTGCTCTTTTAGAAAGAGCGCGAGCTTTCCAGCCAGAGTTGTCTTACCTGAACCCTGTAGTCCAGCGAGCATGATTATCGTGGGCGGATTTTTTGCAAAGCGGATGCGACGGGCTGGCCCGCCCAGAATTTCAACAAGCTCTGAGTTAACTATCGAATAGATTTCCTGAGATTGGTTTGTGCTCTTTCGGATCTCAGGTAGCGCTTGGATTGAGCGCTCTTTAATTCGAGCAACGAACTGCTCAACTACTGAGAGCGCTACATCGCCATCTAAGAGCGCTAAGCGAATCTCTTCGGCCACCGAATCGATATCGCTCTCTGAGATCCTGCCTCTGCCTCTTAGTGTTGCAAAGGCTGAGGAGAATTTCTCAGAGAGCGACTCGAACACGGCGCGAGCCTACTAAATAGCAGCCTCTCCTGATTCGCCAGTCCGGACTCGAACAACATCATGAACCGGCGTGGTCCATACCTTTCCATCACCAATCGAGTTTGTGGAAGCTGTCTTCACTATCACATTGATAATGCCCTTCGCGTCTTTATCTTCAGCAAGGATTTCCAATCGCACTTTTGAAATCAAATCGATTGGGTACTCGGCACCTCGATAGACCTCAACATGGCCACCTTGTCTTCCCATTCCAGATACTTCTGAAACGGTCATCCCTTTAACCCCGGCGGCTCGAAGTGCCTCTTTAACTTCCTCGAACGCGGCCGGCTTGATAATCGCTGTAATCAGTAACATCAGCGTCCTCCCTTGAATACTCCACCTAGTTCATAGGCTGACTCAGCGTGATAAACGAGATCCACTCCGGCGATTTCCTCTTCACGCTTTACGCGAATTCCGATTGTCTTATCGAGAATCTTTCCGAGTAGGAATGTCACAATGAAGCAGTAGCCAATAACGGCGACACAAGCGATCGCCTGTTTGATCAATTGATCAGCACCACCTCCGTAGAGAAGGCCATCGACTCCTGCAGGCGCCGCGCTAGATGC
>JALRKE010000008.1:21060-26759 GCA_023254845.1 Candidatus Nanopelagicaceae bacterium
ACAAGAAGCGACCCAGCTAGCCCTGAGACCAAGTGGACTCCAACAACATCTAGCGAATCGTCATAGCCAAACTTGTACTTCAATCCGACGGCGTAAGCAGAGAGGATCGAGGAGATGGCTCCAACCAAAATCGCCCCAACTGGAGTGACTGATGAGCAAGCCGGTGTAATTGCTACAAGGCCGGCAACGATTCCCGATGCTGCGCCAAGAGTTGTGGAGTGGCCATCGCGAATCTTTTCAACCAATAGCCATGCGAGCATTCCTGCACCAGTTGCAACAATCGTATTAAAGAATGTAACGCTAGCTAGATAGTTTGAACCAACTGCTGAGCCAGCGTTAAATCCAAACCAACCAAACCATAGAAGCGCGGCGCCTAACATAACCATTGTTAAGTTGTGAGGCTTAAATGGCTTTGAACCAAAGCCCACGCGCTTGCCCAGCACTAGAGCTAGAGCGAGCGCTGCAACGCCAGCATTGATGTGTACAGCGGTGCCTCCAGCGAAATCAATCGCTGCTAGATCATTGGCAATCCAGCCACCAGGATCTGACTCGCCTCCATCAAAGTCGAATACCCAGTGAGCGATTGGGAAATAAACCAGCGTGACCCAGATTCCTGCGAATAGAACCCAAGCGCCAAATTTCATACGATCAGCAACGGCTCCCGAAATCAACGCAACCGTTATCACGGCAAACATCGCTTGGAAGGCCGCAAAGAGAATCGTTGGAATTCCGCCAAAGAGCGCATCCTCACTCAAAAGCGCAGATAACCCAATGAACTCCGTGGGATCGCCAAGTAAACCTGAACCTAAATCTTTTCCAAATGTCATTGAGTATCCGTAGATAACCCAAATGACACCAACTACTCCCATTGATACAAAAGACATCATGATCATATTGAGAGCGCTTCGTGCGCGAACTTGTCCGCCGTAGAAGAGCGCCAAACCTGGTGTCATGAGAAGAACCAAGGCAGTGCTCACCAACATCCAAGCGGTATCACCTGTATTGATAGCCATTTATTCACTTCTCTATCTTGATTTGCCAATTCGACCCTGAATCAGCTGAGGGGGAAAGAATCTTCGCTATGTGTTACGGGGTCTCATCCCCTTAGGTTTCGCTTCGGTGACTTAATTAAGTTGAGCGTTACGGTTGTGTTAACAAGTCTGCTACATAGGCGGAGGGCTCAAAGATCTCCAGATCACCCTCGCCCTCCCCGGTCCCAATCAATTTCACTGGGACTTGAAGGGTCCGCTCCGTTGCCAGCGCTATCCCACCCTTCGTCGATCCATCAAGCTTGGTAACGATTAGTCCTGTGAGGGTGACTGCCTCCATAAATGATTTAGCTTGAGTGACTCCATTTTGGCCGGTCGTCCCATCCAAAACAAATAGAACTTCATCAATTGGAGTTACCTTCTCGACGACTCGACGAACCTTTGTAAGTTCTTCCATCAAGTTATTTTTCGTATGCAGCCTTCCTGCTGTATCAATGATCAAGATATCGAAGTGCTCTGATGTGGCTTTGGTGGCAGCATCAAATGCAACAGATGCAGGATCGCCATTTGGCTTGCCGACTACCACCGGCGTTCCGATCCGTTCACCCCAGGTGCTTAACTGCTCAACGGCGGCTGCTCTAAAGGTATCTGCAGCCGCCAATAAAACTTTTTTGCCCTCACCTTTGAAGAGTTTGGCCATTTTGGCAACTGAGGTTGTCTTTCCGGTTCCATTCACTCCAACCACAAGGATTGTGGTGACTCCCGCAGGCTTTAACTCAATTGACCTTGCGCTTTGTGAGAGCGAGCCAAGAATTTTTTCAGTTACCTTCTCTTCTAGAACTTCAGCACGTTCTTTCTCAACTAGTTTGATTATCTCTTCCGTAAACTCCGCGCCGATATCTGACTCAATCAGGACGCGACGAAATTCATCAATATCCTCAGGTGTTGCCTTGTTTCGCGAGAATTTGGCGAAGAAGGAACCGAATAGACCCATCTAATTAATCGTTCTAAACAGATTCGGTTTCAACTTCACGGAGCCTTTGTGAAATGACTTCTGAGACTCCATCGCCTCGCATGGTCACGCCATATAGTGAATCAGCAATCTCCATAGTTCGTTTCTGATGGGTGATGATGATTAACTGTGAAGCAGCACGAAGCTCCTCAAGAACTGTAAGAAGACGACCAAGGTTCACATCATCTAGGGCAGCTTCAACCTCATCTAGAACATAGAACGGACTTGGGCGCGCCTTAAAGATTGCCACCAGGAGTGCAACCGCTGTTAGCGATCGCTCGCCGCCTGAGAGGAGAGATAGCCGCTTGACTCGCTTGCCAGGTGGACGTGCTTCGACATCAACGCCAGAATTAAGAAGATCACTTGGATCAGTGAGAATCAATCTGCCATCTCCGCCAGGGAAGAGGCGCGCAAAGATCTTCTCAAACTCTTTTGCGGTATCGCGGTAAGCCTCTTCGAAGATTAATTGGACTCTCTCATCGACTTCTTTGATGATATCTAGGAGATCTTTCTTTGACTTCTTTAAATCCTCTAGTTGTTCGGCTAGATACTTCAGCCGCTCCTCTAGCGAAGAATATTCCTCAAGGGCAAGTGGATTAATTTTTCCAAGTAGCGCAAGTGATTTTTCAGCGCCGGCTAGCCGCTTCTCTTGTTGTTCACGAACGAATGGGATGTACTCCCCTTGGGTAAGTTCTCCACTTTCAGTTTCAGTAAATGTTGGAACTTCTCGATCCGGTCCAAATTCGGCGATTAAGGTCTCCGAATCAACACCAAACTCCTCCATAGCCTTTAATTCGAGTTGTTCGATTCTTAACTTCTGTTCAGCGCGCGCAATTTCATCTCGGTGCACACTTGAGGTGAGTTGATCTAATTCACTTGCTAAATCTCTTACCTGGGCGCGAATATCGAGAATTTCACCATCTCGCGAAGTTCGTGATTGTTCGAGTCGAGATCTCTCATGTCCAGCCCTTGTGATCGAATTCTCTATCTGAATCAGAGCTTCATAAGCAGCATCTGCAACGGCTTGTGCGGTAACCGCTCCTCGAGCACGCGCCTCTCGTCTAGAAATCTGTCGAGCTGCAGATTCTCGCTCAGCAATTGCAGCCTGTTCTAGTTCTGATGCCCGTTGCGAGATTGCCGCAACTCGCTCTTCGATAGTTCGTAACCCCAATCTCGCCTCAACTTCTACCGCGCGAGCAGTTGAAATAGAAGCGCGGAGATTTTCAAGCTGAGTGGTGTCTGGTTCGACTGGTTCGGAGCCAGAGTTAAGCGCCGCGCTTGAAGCGGTAGCAAGTTCAGCCTCATCACTTTTAAGGGAGTTAAGAACTTCCGCAATCGAGCTCTCTAGCCGCTCAATCTCGGCAACTCCACTTTTTACACCTTGTCCAGCAGCTGCCATCTGTTCAGCAAGTCCAGCCATGCGCGCATCAGATTCATTTAGTTTTGATAGCGCCGCATCGTAGTCAAGTTGAACTTGACGTAGGGAATTTTCTTGCGAGGAGATCTCAAAGCTTAAGCGGTCACATTCATGACTTACTCTTGTTAAGTCAATCTCACTCTTTTCAATTAGCGCGCTGATCTCAATCAGCGAAGTTGCCTGGGCTGAACCACCACGAGCACGCCCGCGACCAATCATGTCTCCATCGCGCGTTACCGCAATTAGTGCTGGATTTGCGCTAATGATTCTTTCTGCGTGATTTAAAGAATCTGCTGCGATGTACCCATCTAAAAGATTAGGGAGAACTGGCCCCAGTGTTGCTGAGGAAACTTTAGAAACTAGGGAGACCAAATCACCTGGGTAAGTTGTTCTCTCTTCTGTTGAGTTAGAAACCATCAGTAGTTCAGCGCTACCTGCGCTCTCGCTCTTTAGAAATGTAATCGCAGAAATCGCGCTGGTTGCATCATTTACTACTAGCGCGTCAGCGAGCGACCCAAGAGCTGCAGATACCGCACTCTCCCAACCCGCCTCTACCGATATTAGCGATGCTACGCTTCCCCGAATCTGGATACCGCGATTATTCGTAAGTAGCGCTCCGCTTCCATCTTTATGAAGAGTTGCTTGTCTAAGTGCATCACTTTTGCTTTGTAGCGCGCTGCGATTCCGCTCTGCTTTATTCAATTCGGAATTTAGAGTTTCGAGTTTACTTCGGCTATCTTCTAAAGCGCGCTTTGCTCGTTCATAATCTGCATCTAGACCCAATTCACTTGCATCAAGTCCTGCAATTTCGCTCTCAAGTGAAGCGAACTCTCTCTTGGCGCCATCGACACGTTCTCTAGCCTCATTAAGGGACCGCTCCAAGCGAGAGATCTCAGCTTTGGATCCATCAATTGCTGATTGCAGACTCTTTATATGGCCCTCTTGGCGAGCTGTTCCTTCGCGGTGATCTGCAATAGCACGGAGCCCGGCGGCAACTTTGTCTTCTTCCGTCTTAAGCCGCTCTTCTAACTCTCCAACGCTCTTGCTTGCGCCACTTAACTCACTTTGCGATCTTGTTAACTCACCGCGGAGAACGCTCTCTTCTTGTCGGAGCCCGCGCGCTTCGGCATCCATGACTTCAGGATCTCTTCCACTTGAGCGCGCCTCTTCGATCTCTTCAGTAAGAAATCGCGCCCGCTCGGATGCGAGGTTCTGGGTTCCGCGCAACTTCTCTCTTTCCCCAACAAGTTTGTAGTAATTGTCTTGTGCTGCGCTAAGTAATGGACCTTCGACGGACGCGATTCGATCTAACTCAACTTCTCTATTTCGCAACTTATCTAAATCTTGTTCGACTTCAGACCTTCGCGCTCGCAAGGCGCTCTCATCGGCAACCTCTGAATTTAAAGTTGCCTTAAATGAGATTACATCGTCAGCAAGAATTCGAAGTCTTGCATCCCGTACCTCAGCTTGGATGACCGCCGCTTTCTTGGCGACTTCCGCTTGTTTACCTAGTGGCCGAAGTTGTCTTCGAAGTTCATTTGTAAGATCCTGAACGCGCGACATGTTCGTCTGCATAGAATCCAATTTCCGCAACGCCTTCTCTTTGCGTTTACGATGCTTAAGGATTCCAGCCGCTTCTTCTATAAAGCCGCGACGCTCTTCTGGGTTAGCCATCAGAATTGCATCAAGTTGACCTTGTCCCACGATTACATGCATCTCTCTGCCGATTCCGCTATCGCTCAGCAATTCTTGAATATCAAGGAGGCGGCAACTCTCACCATTTATCTGGTAGTCGCTCTGGCCATTTCGGAAGAGAATTCTGGAGATTGTTACTTCGGTAAAATCGATCGGAAGTGCGCCATCAGTGTTATCGATGGTGACTGCGACTTCTGCGCGTCCAAGTGGAGCACGACCAGAAGTGCCGGCAAAGATGACATCTTCCATCTTTCCGCCGCGCAAACTCTTGGCGCCTTGCTCGCCCATGACCCAGGTCAGAGCATCGAGAACATTGCTCTTGCCCGAACCATTTGGTCCGACGATGCAGGTGATTCCTGGTTCAAATCGGAGGGTGGTTGGGGCCGCAAAGGACTTGAAGCCCTTTAGGGTCATGCTCTTTAAATACACGGGTAGAACTTAGCGAAAAGCCTCCGCGGAGCCGGTAATTACCCCCGTTTTTTTGCCGGCTTTCTAGATTTTCTCGCGCGTTGGCAGACTGGACAGAAGTGTGAGGAGCGATTTGCAAAATTTATCCTTCGTATCAACGCGCCACATCGACGACAGG
>JALRKE010000090.1 GCA_023254845.1 Candidatus Nanopelagicaceae bacterium
GGCGCTTTCCACATTAGAACTGGTGGCCGGGTTTACTTCAATACAACTCCTCTTGGTCGCGCGGTTACCGGGACTCTCTTAGTTCGAGCCATGCTCTCTGACAACGTATCTATTTGGGGCGATGGCTCTACCTACAAAGGAAATGACATCGAGCGTTTCTACCGTTATGGCCTCCTTGCAAACCCGACTTTGAAGATCTACAAACCATGGCTCGATAAGCAATTTGTATCTGAGCTTGGTGGTCGTAAGGAGATGTCTGAGTGGCTCACAAATAACAAACTTCCTTACCGGGATAGCAAAGAGAAGGCTTACTCAACGGATGCAAATATTCTAGGTGCAACTCACGAGGCAAAAGAGCTGGAGAAGTTAGAGAGCTCGATTGAGCTGGTAGAACCGATTATGGGCGTTAGATTCTGGGATTCAAATGTTGCAATCGCTAGTGAAGATGTAAAGATCCAATTCGTATCTGGTCGCCCGGTTGCCATAAACGGTAAAGATTTCACCGATGTTGTTGCCTTGATGCGCGAAGCAAACGCGATTGCTGGGCGCCATGGACTTGGAATGTCCGACCAGATCGAAAATCGGATCATCGAAGCGAAGAGTCGTGGTATCTACGAAGCCCCGGGAATGGCTCTGCTATTTATCGCCTACGAGCGGTTATTAACTGCGATTCATAACGAGGACACCATCGCAAATTACGCCGAAGAAGGCCGCAGACTTGGAAGGCTGCTATATGAAGGAAGATGGTTTGATCCACAATCCTTAATGCTCCGTGAATCACTAACTAGATGGGTTGCTTCAACTATTTCTGGGACTGTGACCCTAAGACTTCGCCGCGGTGATGATTACTCGATCCTCAACACTCAAGGTGAGGGATTCTCGTATCACCCGGAGAAGTTATCGATGGAACGTACCGAGTCCGCAGCCTTTGGCCCGGAGGATCGCATCGGACAACTCACTATGCGCAACCTAGATATTCAAGATACGAGGGCCAAACTTGAGATGTACCGCGAGCGTGGCCAGATTGGAAAAGGAAAGTTTGAACTAGCCGATCCAACGGAGGGGTAGATATGTCACAAACAAAGATCTCAAAGATCCTCGATGGCTTTATCGAAGAGGGAATCAAGATGACTCCAATCGGAGCCACCCTCCTTGGCGTCCCAGGCTTTGATGACAAACTCGATGACTTCTCAATGGTCGGACAGAAAGCGCGCGAAGAGCTAACCCGAAAGACTTTAAATGAAGTAAAGGCTGAGACTCCTGAGAACGAATATGACCGAATCGCTCAAGCAGTTGCCACAGAGCGCCTCTCTTCTGAATTAAGGCTTAGCGAGAGCCATGAATCAAGGGCGCTCTTTAATTTAATTTCGTCACCCGTTACCTCTATTCGCCAAGTCTTCGAAATGATGCCGAAGGAGAAACCGGACTCAGCTGCTAATGCAACAAAGCGTCTAAATGCAATTAGCGAGGCGCTTAAAGGTTGGTGCTCCACACTAGAAACAGTCGCTGGCGAAGGAAGAGTCAATTCCACTCGCCAAGTACTAGCAACCGCAGGACAACTAGAAACTTTCGCAAAAGGCGCATTCCAAACAGTTGCTAAGAAATTCGACCAAGCTGGCACAAATAGCGAACTGCTTCAAGCTGCGAAGAACGCTGAATCAGCCTGCCTAGAGACCGCTAACTGGCTAAAGAACTCTTACGCTCCAAAATCGGATCCCAAAGATGGAGTTGGGGAAGAGCGTTACAAGATCTGGGCTCGCCATTTCACCGGAGCTGATCTAAATCTCCGTGATACATACGAATGGGGAATCGCCCAACTAGATGAGATCAACGCCCGCATGAAGCGTGCTGCCGATCGACTATATCCAGATGCAACATCGCTACGAGAAGTCGCAGATCGACTCGATAAGGATCCTCGTTACACCGTAGAAGGTGAAGCCGAACTTCTCCGCAAGCTAAAAGAATTCATTGAGCAAGCTGTCCAACGTCTTGATGGAAAAGAATTCGACATCGATGCGCGCATTAAGAACTGCGAAGCAAGGCTTGCTCCAGAAGGAAGCGCCTCAGCTGCCTATTACATGGGACCGAGTGAAGATCTATCTCGTCCAGGTACTACTTGGTTTCCGACTATGGGACGGAAGACTTTTGGCTGGTGGAACATCGTCTCAACTTGGT
>JALRKE010000091.1 GCA_023254845.1 Candidatus Nanopelagicaceae bacterium
GAGAATTACTGCGGTCCATTGAAGAGGTCGAAGGCGTTCGCGGAGCAACAAAACACCGGCCGCCACATTTATCAACGGGGTGATGTAATAACCAAGGGCCGCTTCTACAACTCGATCAACCGTGACTGACCAGATGTATACGCCCCAATTAACAGTAAGCAACCCGGAAGCAAGGAAGAGGATTAGCAGGGTTCGTTTCTCTTTCACCATTTGGTAGGCGCTCTTTATCTGTTTGCGAAGCGCAAGAAGCGCAATACATAAAATGAGAGACCAAATGCCGCGATGTGCCAAAATTTCGTAAGCGCTAGCTTCATCAATTAGTTGCCAGTAAAGCGGGAGTAACCCCCAAAGTAAGTAAGCAGAGACTCCATAAAGGAGTCCAGTTGAGTATCTACTCATCGATAATTTGTGAATTGGACGGCGAAATCCAACTTAGCCCCTTTGACGAGCGCAATCACATCTTGAAGATCATCTTTACTCTTACTTGTGACGCGGACTGCATCGCCTTGTATCTGGGTTTTGACAGATTTCGGACCCTCTTCTTTCAACAACTTTGTAATCTTCTTTGCATTTTTAGTAGAGATGCCCTCTTTTATGGGACAGAATATTTTAAAGATTTTTCCACTCTGCTCCGGGTCTTTTATCTCTAAATGCTTAAGCGATACCCCGCGCTTGATCATCTTCTCTTTTAAGACTTCGAGGGCTGCCTTTGCGCGCTCTTCAGTTTCAGCTTCTACAAGTATCTGTTCACCAGAGATCTCGATCTTTACTCCAGTATTTTTGAAATCAAAGCGGGTTGAGACCTCACGAGAGGCTTGATTAAGAGCGTTATCAAGCTCCATCCGATCAATTTTTGAGACGATATCGAAACTGCTATCAGCCATAGCCCAACCGTACCGCGCCGATTTTCACCTCGGAAAATCCCCGGTTAGAATTCCGTCCTGCTCGAATTCAATGTTGTCTACGGGCCCAAATCAGGAGAATTGATTAAATGAATAACGAGATGCTCCAACAGATGCGTTCTGGCAATGGCTTCATCGCTGCTCTTGACCAAAGCGGTGGCAGCACCCCGAAGGCACTCTCCCTCTACGGCTTAGATTCTTCGGCTTACTCAAATGAAGCCGAGATGTTCGATCGCATGCATGAGATGCGCTCACGTCTAATCAAGTCACCCTCATTTAATGGAAGCCGCGTCATCGGCGCGATCCTCTTTGAGATGACCATGGAGCGCACAATTGATGGAATCGGGACTGCTGAGTATCTCTGGAGCAAGAAGCACGTTGTCCCTTTCCTAAAGGTAGATAACGGACTTGCTGATGAAGCAAACGATGTTCAATTAATGAAGCCGATCCCCGAACTTAGTGCGCGTATCGCCGCCGCAAACAAGCATGGCGTCTTTGGTACAAAGATGCGCTCGGTAATTAACCTGGCAAACCAAGCTGGAATCGATGAGGTAGTGAAGCAGCAATTCGAAGTTGGTAAAGAGATTATTGCTGGCGGACTTGTTCCAATCATTGAACCAGAAGTAAGCATCAAGAGCCCAGAAAAGAAAGAAGCCGAAGCTCTATTGAAGAAGGCGCTACTGGAGTATGCAAATTCGCTAAGCGGAGATCAAAACATCATGTTGAAGCTATCCATTCCAACTGTTCCAAATCTCTATAAGGAATTGGTAGATCACCCACGAGTTGTCCGCGTCGTTGCTCTCTCAGGTGGATACTCAAGAGATGAGGCAAACAAGCATCTTGCCGAGAACGCTGGAGTGATTGCTAGCTTCTCTCGAGCTCTCGTTGAAGGCTTGACTGCACAACAGAGCGATGCAGAGTTTGATAAGGCGCTAGATGCATCAATCCAGAGCATCTATGACGCCTCAATCAAGTAATTGATCAAAAAATAAGTAGTAATTTGTGCGCGTAAGGGTGACCTTGTTACCCTTACGCGCAATTTGTTAGACCTGGTGGGTTGCCCGAGCGGCCAATGGGAGCGGACTGTAAATCCGCCGGCTCTGCCTTCAGTGGTTCAAATCCACTACCCACCACAATTCTCTTCTTGCAAGAATTTCGTTTCGCCGGAATTTACCCTCGTTGAAATTAGAGGTTGCTAGTTAGATATTTTTGCTCATAGAGGTAGC
>JALRKE010000092.1 GCA_023254845.1 Candidatus Nanopelagicaceae bacterium
AAATGCGGATATTGAACTATCCCTAGCCCTTCGAGCTGCGGGTGGAAAATTGTGGCAACTTGATTTGCCACTTGAGCAGGGTCGCCATCATGGCTATCACGATGTTGATGCTGAGTATCGTGAGAAGAAGTCGAAAGATAACTACAACCGGATCCTTGAGAAGTATCGTGGGCGAGTTGAGATTCTTAGCGCTCGTCGCTAGTTATTTCTCTCTTACGGAGCAACATCTCCCACATCGCCATTACAGCAAGGATCATCGCAAAGCCGAAGATGAGATCTTCAATTGGGGCGCCGGCAATTCTTAACCCAATTATTGATTCTGGGTTATAAATAACTATTTCTCTAGAGGTTAGCCACCAGTTCGTAATCAATTGAAAAGGAACGATAATCCCGTAACTAAGCCAGAAACGTAGCGTGGCCAGCATCGAGTCTTTATTGATGAACATGTCGAAAAGGACCGAGAGAATTAACGCGTAGACCGTTATCTGGGTGTAAGAGAGTTCAAATCTCATCGTGAAAACCTCTTCAAGACTACCTTTACGCCTTCAAGTGTTAGTACCGCAGCAATCGGAATGACGATGAAGAAGAGATACTCTTCAAGCGGGATGTTGAATGGTCCGATGATTCCTAGAGTCTGTTTGGAATCGAAGGTCCAATGTCCTTGATTTATTGCAAAGGCATCCCAAATGAGAAAGAAGACGCTTACCGGAAGGATTGCAGTTAGAAGTAATCGTGGGCGGCGGAGGACTCGGATTTTGAAGGCAAACTCGAGCCACCATGATCCAAGAATTACAAATAAGAGCATCGCTACATAAGACCAATTGAAGAGGTCTAGCCCTTGCGACACATCGATAGTTTCTCACAGAGAGGTTTTCGGTTTTGCTACCGTGCTCGTATGTCGTCGGCGCAGGTGAAGATTTTCGACAATACTCGTCAATTCTCAAGCGCTGCTGTTGCAGCGGTCGTACTTTTATCAATCATCTTCTCTAACTTGATCGATGCTTCAAGCATTACTTGGCAGGTTGTAGTGGCGCTTATCGCGCTCGCTTTGGGAATTCCCCATGGAGCGCTCGATCATTTAGTCACTTTGCCCAGGGCATCGGTAGCGCGGATGGCTCTCTTCATATCTATTTACGTGGCTATTGCAATTTTGGCTGTATGGGCAATTTTGGAGTGGAGCGTTTTTGGCTTTATTGGAGTTGTGGTGATGAGCGCGTTGCACTTTGGAATTGGAGATGCGGCATTTATCTCCGAGCGCGATAAAGCAGCGGACCAAGGACATGCGACGAGAGTCGCTCAAGGTATCTATGCGCTTGCTGGGGGATCTTTGCCAGTTGTTCTGCCGCTTACTAGCGATCAGAGTACTCGGGCGCTTGCGGCAGTAAATGAGGATCTAGTTAATTGGCATGGCGGTTGGGATAACGAGTTATTCAATTTGGTTCTGGTTATCACCGTTCTTGCTTTTCTCTTGCTTCTTGTAATGAAGCGAGTTCGAGACTTAATTGATTTAGTTTTGTTGGCGGCTCTCGCTCTTCTAACTCCACCACTTGTCGCCTTCGCTGCCTACTTTGGGCTTTGGCATGCGATGCGCCATACCGCAAGGTTGACTTTAAATTTAAGGAGCTCTCAGAATTCGATTTCAGCTAATCAGGCGGGTAAAGCCTTTCGACAAGCGGTGATTCCTGGCATCCCCGCGCTCATCGGAACTTTTTTGGTTGGAGTTGCAGATAGATATTTTATCGTTGCATTAGCAATATTAAGTGCTTCTGCTTCATATACTTCTTTTAAAGAATATGATTTGTTTTTTGAAAGTTTCAATCCTGATATATCATCTAAAGGTGTTGCATCATCAATAGGTTTTGTAGAGTCTATCATTATGCTACCCAAAGCCTATCTTTATACTGACCATTTAAAAAATCTTCTTCAAATTTATATATAATTTTTTCTAAAGAAGTTTGCTCTAATCCTTGCATTTCAAGAGCAGATGTACTTTGAACAAGTGAAGCCATAAATAAAGCTTTTTCTTTAGCTCTTTGTTTTTTTAATTCTTCAAAGCTAATAATTTCATT
>JALRKE010000093.1 GCA_023254845.1 Candidatus Nanopelagicaceae bacterium
CCCCCGTAAGAAAACAGGCACTTTCCCTTCTTGGCGAAGAAGGTCGTCTTGTAATCGTCGGCATTGCAAATGAGCCAATCACAATCCCAAATGACATGGCCTTTACATACATGCGCACCCAAATCCTTGGCCATTATGGATCGCAGGCGCATCACACCGAGGAGCTAGTTGAATTTGTAAGAAGTGGAAAGTTAAATCTTGCTAACTCAGTCTCTGAAGTTCTTCCACTCGATCAAGCTGCGCTAGCTCTTGAGAAGTTAGCGAAGAAGATTGGTAATCCAATAAGAATTGTTTTAAAGCCATAAAAAATCCCCGGCTATCTCTAACCGGGGATCTTTACTTACTTCTTATTTAACGCGATCCAGATTCAAACTCATCAAGGCGAACTGCTTCACCCGAACCAGTTGATTCAAATGGCGTGTAGTCATACTCATCGTAAGCGGCATAGACAGCTGCCTTTGCTTCCTCAGTAGGTTCAACGCGGACATTTCTATAACGAGATAGTCCGGTTCCTGCTGGGATCAACTTACCGATGATGACGTTCTCCTTAAGGCCTAGTAGCGGATCGCTTCGCTCCGAGAGCGCTGCATCGGTTAGGACGCGCGTTGTCTCTTGGAAGGATGCAGCTGATAGCCAGGATTCAGTCGCAAGAGATGCCTTGGTGATACCCATAAGTTCAGGGCGACCTGATGCAGCCTTGCCACCTTTTGTTACCGCTTCGCGGTTTGCAGCCTGGAAGCGTAGGTGATCAACCAATTCACCAGGGAGTAGATCGGTATCACCTGGTTCAAGAACGGTGATACGACGGAGCATCTGCTTCACGATAATTTCGATGTGTTTATCGTGGATGCCTACGCCTTGGGAGCGGTAAACCTCTTGAATTTCATTTACCAAGTGGGTCTGGGTAGCGCGTGGTCCGAGGATCTTTAGAACCTGCTTTGGATCAATTGCGCCAACGACCATTTGTTGTCCGACCGATACCTTCATTCCTTCTTCTACGAGAAGTTTCTGACGGCGAGTAATCGGATAAGCAGTCGCTTCGCCACCATCTTCTGGGGTGACGATGATCTTCTTGCCCTTTGAATCTTCGGTAAATGAGACAACGCCGGCTGCTTCAGCAATCGGAGCCACGCCCTTAGGAGTACGTGCTTCGAAGAGCTCAACAACGCGAGGTAGACCATGAGTGATATCACCTGATGCTGTTGCAGCGCCACCGGTGTGGAAGGTACGCATCGTTAGCTGTGTGCCTGGCTCACCAATTGATTGGGCAGCGATAATTCCAACTGCTTCACCAACATCAACGAGTTTGCCAGTCGCCATTGAGCGGCCATAGCACTTCGCACATAGACCGACCTTTGAATCGCAAGTCATTACTGAACGTACCTTTACCTCAGCTACCCCAGCCGCTACCAAGTCATCGATTACTCGATCACCTAAATCTGCACCAGCAGCAATGATTGTCTTGCCATCAGCGACAATATCTTCGACGACGATGCGACCATAGATCGCAGTCTCGACATGATCATCACGAGTTAGTTTTCCACTAACAACTTCAGCGATTTTTAGCGCAAGGCCACGATCTGTTCCGCAATCTTCTTCACGGATGATGACATCTTGTGCGACGTCGCAGAGACGTCGAGTTAGATAACCAGCATCTGCGGTACGAAGCGCGGTATCAGCAAGACCCTTACGAGCACCGTGAGTTGAGATGAAGTACTCAAGTACTGAGAGACCTTCACGGAAGTTTGACTTAATCGGACGAGGGATAATTTCACCCTTTGGATTGGCAACAAGACCTCGCATACCCGCGATCTGGCGGATCTGCATCATGTTTCCACGAGCGCCGGAGTAGACCATCATCCAAACTGGGTTGGTCCGTGGGAAGTTATCTTCCATCTCCTTAGCGACATCGTTAGTAGCCTGAGTCCAAATCTCGATCAATTCCTGACGACGCTCGTCATCAGTAATCAAACCAAGGTCGTACTGGGATTGGACCTTATCGGCCTTATCTTCGTAGCCAGCCAAGATCTCATTC
>JALRKE010000094.1 GCA_023254845.1 Candidatus Nanopelagicaceae bacterium
AAATATGGCGGAGATAAATAATCCTCGTTACTTAACTTTCTTGGGCGCTACCGGGGGATTCGTTGATGCATCAGGTGGCGGCGGCTGGGGTCCAGTCGTTACCCCGACGCTACTTGCGACAACTGAACATGAGCCGAGGAAAATCATAGGAACAGTTAGCGCATCTGAATTCATTGTTGCAGTCTGTGCCAGCATCGGTTTTCTTGCCAACATCAATCGCATCGATCTTGACTGGAGCGTTGTTGGTGGGCTTGCGCTCGGTGGAATGATCATGGCGCCATTTGCCGCAAAGCTCGTCTCGATAGTTCCACGTCGACCACTTGGTATAGCGGTCGCCATCGCAATCATCCTCACCAATGGAATCCGCTTAATCACCTCTTAATCGCTCCGCTTTTAAGGCAATTCTCAGGTTTCTGAGTCTGAATCCCCTTCTCTCGGTTCTTGACCTTCCAGTTAGGCGTACAGGTACGGTCTTTCCTATGAATATGACTATGGAGTGGTTACCCCAGAGCCAAGAACCGCTACGAGTTGGGCTTATGGGTTTTGGCCAGACCGGCAAAGCTGTTGCAACCGTCCTCCTCAAGGACCCCCACATCCGCCTTGAATGGGTTATTCGCCGGAGCCATCGCTTGGAACATCGCTCCGTCCCTGAGTTTCTTGGGATCGACTCCCACGAACCTGGGCTTATCTACCCCAGCGAGGAGTTCGAGGCTTCTCAGCTTCTCGACCAGCATCCCGTCGATGCGATTATCGACTTCTCCTCCGAGGATGGCATTGAGTATTACGGCGATGCGGCAGCACAGAGAGGAATTTCGATTGTCTCAGCTATCTCCGCTTACCCAAGTAGCAAGATCAAGCTCTTAAAGAACCTTAGCGCTCATACCCGAGTGCTTTGGTCACCAAATATCACCCTGGGAATCAACTTCATGATTTTGGCAGCAAAGACATTGAAGTTGATCGCCCCGTTTACTGACATTGAAATAGTTGAAGAGCATTTCAAAGCAAAACCGGAGACTTCTGGAACTGCTATGAAAATGGCTACAGAGGAACCGATCTATCTGGCACGGGTCACGGCTTAACCTTCGATTTTATAATTATTCATGAGGCCGGCCACGAATGGTTTGCCAATAGTATTACTGCAGACGATAAGGCAGATTTATGGATACAAGAAGGGTTTACCGCATACAGCGAATCTCTTTATTTAGATTACCATCAATCAAAGCAATCAGGTGTAGAGTATGTGATTGGTACAAGGAAGCGTATTCAAAACAAACAGCCTATGGTAGGCCCTAGAGAGGTTAACTATGATGCCCCCGGAGATATTTACTACAAAGGCGCAAACATTCTAAACATGCTGCGAACCATAGTAGATGATGATATCCAATGGAGAAGTCTTCTGAGATCACTATCTGCTCATTTCTATCATCAGGTAATTAGCAGTAGAACACTCGAAAAATATATCGCTAAGGAACTCGATTTGACTTTGGAACCTTTCTTTGATCAGTACTTAAGAACAGCGCAATTACCTAGGTTAGTTTTTCAGCGAGCGGGTAACCGACTTCGGTTCAGATTTGAAGAAAGCATCGAGAATTTCCAAATGCCAGTAAAAATTTATTTGAATGGTCATTCAAAATGGATTGTCCCAACAACCGAGTGGCAGTCGATTCGGTATACTGCTGCCGAAAATCCGATCGTAGATGAAAACTTCCTGCTTCGATTGTAACAGAAATCTTTAAATTAGAAACTAAATTCAACTTCTATGAAAACCTTTTTAAGCTTCGTTTTTTCCTTGTTTGTGAGTGTCTTGGCCGCTCAAGAGTTCACCATGGAACTCGCAAAGGATCTTAAACCAAGAAATATTGGTCCCGGGGGTATGAGCGGTAGAGTTACTGCTATTGATGCCATCCATGACAACCCAGACGTAATCTATGCGGGTACCGCTTCAGGAGGATTGTGGAAATCAACTTCAGGGGGTATCAAATGGGAACCTATTTTTGATAATGAAAAAAC
>JALRKE010000095.1 GCA_023254845.1 Candidatus Nanopelagicaceae bacterium
TGTAACAGCTGCGCTGGCGACTTTCGCTGCGGGAACTCTGACCCTCGCCGTAACCCAGATCGCCGACATAGGTAGATCCGATTTATATGAGAAGAGCGCGCTCTATTCGACTTTGAATTACCTTGAGCCGCAAGTCACATCTTGGGAGCGGAGTCCGCGCTGCGGATGTAACTGGATTTAGCTCGCTGGCGCCGTAACTACGACCGCTTCAACTCGCGCCACCTCACCATCTCCAAGAGAATTCCGCCGTGGCAAATGAGATCCCGCGCAAAACAAGTACTCGCAGCGCCAAGTTAGCGAGTATTCCTTTAGCCGTTGCTGGCCGTGGCGCACTTGGGTTTGGAAAACAACTAATTGGCCAATCTCCACAATTCGCCTTTGCCGATCTACAAGAGAAAACCGCTGAACAAGTCTTTAAAGTTCTTGGCGAACTTAAGGGTGGCGCAATGAAGTTTGGTCAAGCGCTTTCTGTTTTCGAAGCAGCTCTCCCTGAGGAAATTGCAAAGCCTTATCGCGAAACTCTCGTTAAATTGCAAGAGGCTGCGCCACCACTTCCAGCACGAGTTGTACATAAAGTTCTCGCGAAAGAATTAGGCGAAGATTGGCGCGATAGCTTCGCTGAGTTCGAAGATAAGCCAGCCGCCTCGGCATCGATCGGACAAGTTCACAAAGGTCGCTGGAAAGATGGTCGCCCAGTTGCGGTGAAGATTCAATATCCTGGCGCTGCCGATGCTTTAATCTCAGATCTAAATCAGATTGAGCGCTTCTCAAAGATATTCCAACTCTTCATGCCCGGCCTTGAGATGAAGCCGCTACTTGAAGAGCTGAAAGCGCGCATCATTGAGGAGGTTGACTATCAGTTTGAGGCAGAGGCACAAAAAACTTGCTGGGATGCTTACGAAAACGATCCAGATATCGCAATTCCTAAAGTCGTCTTTGCGACCGACAAAGTTCTAGTAAGTGAGTGGCTAGAAGGAACACCGCTCGCTCGAGTTATCGCGGAAGGTAACCAAGAAGAGCGGAATAACGCCGGAATAAAGCTGGCGCGATTCCATTTCACTGCGCCGATGCGCGCCGGGTTACTTCACGCCGATCCTCATCCCGGAAACTTCCGCATCCTTGCCGATGGCCGCCTTGGCGTTCTTGATTTCGGCGCTTGTAACCGTCTGCCCAATGGATTCCCTGAGCCATTTAAGAATCTGCTCCGTAACGCGCTCGAAGGTGATGCGCTCGCCCTTTATAACGGATTTAAAGAAGATGGATTCATACTCCCAGAGGTTGATGTTGACCCACAGTTAGTGCTGGATTACTTGCTTCCGCTCGTTGAACCGCTCCGCACTCCATATTTCGAATACACCCGGGAGTGGCTCCGCGAACAGAGCGTCCGCGTTGGCGATCCGAGAAACCCAACTGCAAAGATCGGCTTCCAATTAAATCTTCCAGCGGAATATGTATTAATTCATCGAGTGACTCTTGGAACTACCGGAATTTTTTGTCAGCTCCGCGCACAAGGAAACTTCCGCGATGAGGCGCTCTCCTGGTTTCCTGAGATTGCCCCATCGCACCTTGCTAGATAAAAACTGTTAAGAAGTGCCGCCTGCGTAGCGAGAGCTAAGCCCCGATCAATTCGCGATTTAACCGCGGTCGACCTGGCATCCGCTTTGCGGCGATGACCTGGCCATCTTCGAAGAGTTCGCCGCCCCAAACACCACAAGGCTCTTGGCGCGATAACGCACCTTGCAAGCACTCGCGCTTTACAGGGCAACCACCGCATAGGGATTTGGCATAGGCGATCTCTTCGCTCTTCTCCGAGAAGAAAACTTCTGGATTGGAGTTATGGCATGGCAGGGTGAATGCATTCTCATCACCGTAAATTCCAGTGACTGCATCCAAGCCGATCTTGGCATCTTCGCCCTCGGCCCAACCAGGTACCAATAGTTCGCTGAAGAGAACTGTCATCGTTCTCACCTTTGCCTTCCCTTTTT
>JALRKE010000096.1 GCA_023254845.1 Candidatus Nanopelagicaceae bacterium
GAAACTCTTGAAGCACTTCTTGGAATTGTTAAAGGCCCAGACTTTCCAACCCGTGGAATCATCGTAGGTCGCCAAGGAATCGAAGAGGCTTATCGAACTGGTCGTGGCTCGATCACAATGCGCGCAGTTGTTGAAGTAGAAGAGATAAATAAGCGAACCTGTCTTGTGATCACCGAACTTCCATATCAAGTTAACCCAGATAATCTCGCACTAAAGATCGCTGAACTTGTGAAAGATGGAAAGATTAAGGGAATCGCCGATGTTCGCGATGAGGGTAATGAACGTCTTGGCCAGAGACTTGTAATCGTCCTAAGAAATGATGCCTCACCAAAGATCGTCCTAAATAATTTATACAAACACACCCAACTTCAAGATTCATTCGGCGCAAATATGTTGGCTCTTGTTGACAACGTTCCACGGACGCTCCGCCTCGATGAATTTGTTCGCCATTACATAACTCACCAGATTGAAGTAATTGTTCGTCGCACGAAGTATCGTCTCACCGAGAAAGAGAAGCGCGCCCACATCCTCCGTGGCTATCTAAAAGCACTCGATGCACTTGATGCCGTTATTGCGCTCATTCGCGCTAGCGCCAACTCTGATGAAGCCCGCGAAGGTTTGATGAAACTTCTTGAAGTCGATGAGCTCCAAGCAAATGCAATTCTAGATATGCAACTTCGAAGACTCGCCGCTCTTGAGCGACAGAAGATTAATGATGAATATGACACTTTAATGGCCGACATCATTGAGTTGAATAAGATCCTGGAGGATCCGAAAAAGCAGCGCTCTATAATCAAAGAAGAGCTGAAAGAAATTGCTGAAAAGTATGGCGATGACCGAAAGACCCAGATCATCCCCGGCGGCGATACTGATCTATCTGTTGAAGATCTAATCCCAAATCAAGAAGTCGTCGTGACAATAACGCGAGGCGGTTATGCGAAACGCACTAGAGCCGATCTCTATCGCTCACAGCGCCGTGGCGGTAAGGGCGTTAAAGGCGCAGCGCTAAAGCAAGATGACATCGTCGAACACTTCTTCACTGCATCAACCCATGATTGGTTACTCTTCTTCACTAACCAAGGTCGTGTCTATCGCGCAAAAGTCCACGAATTACCTGATGCAGGTCGCGACGCTCGAGGACAACATGTAGCCAATCTCCTTGCTTTTAAACCAAACGAGTTAATCGCCTCTGTAATTTCAATCTCCGATTACAGAACCCTGCCTTATTTAGTAATTGCAACTAAATCGGGAATTATCAAAAAGAGCCCACTTGCCGAATATGACTCTCCAAGAACTGGTGGCCTAATCGCAATCACTTTAAAAGAAAAAGACGAAGTAGTTGCTGCATCTGCACTAACCAACAAAGATGAACTTCTCCTAATCTCTAAGAAAGGTATGTCTCTCCGTTTTACCGCCGATGATGAAACTCTCCGCCCAATGGGTCGCTCCGCATCCGGTGTAATTGGTATGAAATTCCGCTCTGGCGACGAGCTTCTCTCAATGGCGACGATCCGCGATGAGCGAAAAGGTGAAGAGCTTTATGTTCTAACCGCTACCGATGGTGGTTTTGGAAAACGCACTAACCTCGATGAATATCGCTCTCAAGGCCGTGGAGGTATCGGAGTGAAGGCTGCAAAAGTTGATGAGAATTCCCGCGGTGGATTAATCGGCGCACTAGTAGTTAAAGCAAGTGATGAGATCCTCTTGATTACTTCAAGTGGCGTTGTTATGCGCACTCCTACAAAAGAAGTCCGTGAAACCGGTCGAGACACAATGGGTGTTCGAGTAGTTAATCTTGATCAAGGAACTGAAGTCGTATCCCTTGCAAAGGTGAGCGAGGAAGATTAAGCGCAGTTCATGCTATTTTTGCGCCCGCCCGCGGGTCAGGTAGCCTTGCGCTTCCGTTTCG
>JALRKE010000097.1 GCA_023254845.1 Candidatus Nanopelagicaceae bacterium
CCTTTAATACACCAGCTTGTAGCGCAGCACCAACAGCAACAACCTCATCTGGGTTAACACCCTTATTTGGTTCTTGTCCACCGGTAAGTGATTTAACTAAATCAACAACAGCTGGCATACGAGTTGAGCCACCAACAAGGACTACATGGTCGATTTCCGAGACAGGAATTCCAGCATCTTTCAAAACTGCCTGGAATGGACGGCGGCAACGATCGAGGAGATCAGCGGTCATTCCTTGGAACTGTGCTCTAGTGATGGTCTCATCTAAGAAGAGAGGGTTCTTCTCTGAATCCACTGTTATGTAAGGAAGGTTGATAGAGGTCTGTTGTGAAGATGAGAGTTCAATCTTTGCTTTCTCAGCCGCTTCGCGGACGCGTTGCATCGCCATCTTGTCTTTTGTTAGATCGACGCCATGCTTTGACTGGAAAGTCTTGACTAGATAATCAACAAGTGATTGATCCCAGTCATCACCACCGAGATTGTTATCACCGTTGGTTGCCTTTACTTCAACAACACCATCGCCGATCTCAAGTAGGGAGACATCGAAAGTTCCGCCACCAAGATCGAATACCAAGATGGTTTGTTCTTTATCGCCTTTATCTAATCCATAGGCAAGAGCTGCTGAGGTTGGCTCGTTGATGATTCGAAGAACGTTAAGGCCAGCAATCTCGCCTGCTTCCTTAGTTGCTTGACGCTGTGCATCATTGAAGTATGCGGGAACTGTGATAACTGCATCTGTGATTGTCTCGCCAAGGTAAGACTCGGCATCGCGCTTTAATTTCTGGAGAATACGTGCAGAAATTTCTTGGGCGGTGTACTTCTTGCCATCGATATCGATGGTCCAATTTGTGCCCATGTGGCGCTTAACGGAGCGGATGGTTCGCTCAACGTTTGTGACGGATTGACGCTTTGCTACTTCACCTACAAGGACTTCGCCATTCTTCGCGAAGGCGACGATAGAAGGGGTGGTGCGTGCGCCTTCGGCATTGGCGATAACGGTGGATTCGCCACCTTCTAGGACCGATACGCAACTATTTGTAGTGCCCAGGTCGATACCAACTGCTCTTGCCATTTGATTGCTCCTTGAAAATTCAGACTTTGCCCCTTAAACCGAACCGCTCGGCGTGTTATTCCCGACCTGTAAAACCCTTTCTTGAGCCTCACGCCTCTTAGGCTCTCCCCGTGACCCTCCTTCTAGCACTTTTTAGTTATGGGATTTCGGTCGTTGCTGTCGGGCTCTTCTCGGTAAAGGCCCTTGAGATGTACCGGCGGATTAGGGCGGGTCAGCCTGATCCCACTAGGAGCAATGAGAAGGGCAAGCGTCTGGCTCTCATGACCAAGGAGGTCTTGGGGCACACCAAGATGCTTAATTTCACTGGTAGTGGAATTGCGCATTGGTTTGTGATGATCGGATTCGTAGCACTCTTTGGAACCCTAGTCACCGCTTATGGACAGGTTCTTGATCCTGCATTTTTGTTGCCGGTGATCGGTAAGTGGGATCCATATGTTTATTTTGTTCTGGCAATCGCTTGGCTAACTGGAGTTTCAATTGTGACCCTAATTGGAATCCGCCAGGTTACAAGATTTGTTCGAAAAGGTAGAACATCAAGATTTTTCGGTTCTTATTCAGGGCGCGCCTATTTTGTCGAGGCAGTAATACTTGTAATTGTCATCTGTGTAGTTTGGTTGCACCAATTAGAGGTAGCCCTGATTGAGGGCAAAGATGTTGGTGGATTGATTCAGATTGTTGCAACCGTGAAGATAGTTGTATCGATGAGTTGGTTTATTGTCGTCGCATCGAATCTTCGGATGGGAGTTGCCTGGCACCGCTT
>JALRKE010000098.1 GCA_023254845.1 Candidatus Nanopelagicaceae bacterium
CACCAGTTGGAACCCTGAGAACTTTTGAAATGACTACCCAGATACCAATTATTGGAGGTTTTTTTAGAGCACTTGATGGCAGTTTGTTCCAAGTAAAAAACTATGCAGTCTCCATAATCTCGTAAGAATTCATGGGCTCAAGAGAAGATATAGGGTTTAAAAGGCCAAGTAATAAGAGAGAGAGAAAGCGTGGCCCCATACCATCATGTGACGAGCGAGGCTCGGCCACTAGCGAATTCATTTTGATTGCGCTGCCGCTCTTTCTACCTGCACTTCTTTTCTTTCTGGCAATCTCTCAGATTTCAAGGGCTGAGATGGAGGCTTCGATGCTGGCACGCGAAGCGTTGAAAGCATTCATCTCGAGCGAGAACGATGCAGAAGCACATCTGCGCACGAGATTACTTCTAAGCCAATATTCTCAATTAAGCGCTTCTGGCAGAAAGGAAACAACTAGTGGAAATTCACTTTCGAATCAGTACTCAATTACTTGCTCCTCTTATCCATGCATCCAGCCTGGCTCACAAGTTGAATTAACGCTCTTCTCAATTATAGATCTTGATTCAGAGATTTCAGGTATGGAGCAAGCCCCTGGAAATTCATGGGGAGTCGATAGCAATCAAATTGAGAAGCGACGTGTGGCTATTGCCTCGGCACGAGGTTACGTAGATAAATGGTCCTAGTCTCGAGAGAGGATGAGCGTGGGTCAATCACGCCGCTAATCATCTTCTATTTCTCAATAATCTTGGCTCTTATCTTTCTAATCGCAAACGTTGCTTCCGTTTATATTGCAAGGCGAGACTTAATCTCGCGGTCTGAGTCTGCACTTTCCATCGCAGTTCAAGAGTTGGATGAGATTCGTTACTACTATGGTTCACCTTTAACAGATTTCCTTGCGGACGATGCAATTTCATCGAGAGAGCTGCGGGTCCCCATAGATTGCGGGGATGCATCACGAATCTTTACCCAATCTCTTTTCTCCATCTCAAGCATCGGGGCGAGTGCATTGCCTTATGAACCATTACCTTATGAACCAATACCTTATGAACCATTAAATAAAGTCTCTGCAACCATCCAACCAACATCAAAACTTTTACCTCGTCATCAGATAAGCATCGAATCAATACAGTGTGACGGCTTTGATCTTTCTGCAAAATTGTCCGAGAGACACGAGTTGCCATTCCAACTACGAGTCTTTGGCTTAACTCACTACATAAATAAGGTTGAAGTCGGCACCGCATCATTTCTCTTGCCGAATGAGGATTAGTCCTGTGCCCGCTATCCTTCGCCAATGGCCGATCGCGACTTTCTTGCAGAAATTTCTGCTCTAGAGAAGTCGCTTTCCGGAATTGAAGGCGTATTGAACCTTCCGGAACTTGAGCGGCGAGCTGTTGAACTAGAGGCAAAGGCTTCCGCTCCCGACCTTTGGAATGATCCCGAGAGTGCGCAGAAGGTAACTAGCGAGCTCTCAAGAACCCAATCAACTATTAACAAAGTTGAATCTCTCAAAAGTCGGGTTGTGGATTTACCGGTAATGCTTGAGTTGGCGACATCAGATTCAGACCAATCAGCAATGTCTGACCTCAGCAAAGAAGTTGATTCTGTGACAAAGGCAATTAGTGATCTTGAGGTTCAAACTCTCCTCAGCGGTGAATACGATCATCGTGATGCACTGATAACTATTCGCTCGGAGGCGGGTGGAGTTGACGCTGCCGATTGGGCTGAAATGGTCTCTCGCATGTTC
>JALRKE010000099.1 GCA_023254845.1 Candidatus Nanopelagicaceae bacterium
TATCCATGTACAGAAATAATTTTGTACGCAAAATTATGTCATCACCTGTTTGGTCTTCATCAAAACCACCTATCGCATTAATTGCATCAAGTCTAAACACCTGCCCTTGAATGTAAAAAGATCCAAAAAGATCATATTCAAGATTAATTAAATCTTCTATTGATTTTGGGAAGTTATCAAGTTTTGGGAGATGTATTTCATCAGTAAGCAGTAGCCCGTCCTGATCAATTTCAACATGACCCGAGTTTGCCGCAAAAGTTATTTTTTGATCGGATGACAAGATTGAAACAGCATTTGATATGCAGCTCTTCATCAATAGGTCGTCCAAGGACATCATCGTGACATACTCACCACGGGCAGCCGCCAGAGCTATATTGAAATTTTTTGGAACGTTCCCGGTATTCTTTTGCTTGATGAATCTTGTTGGGAACGGGCTCTCTTTCAGGGTTTCTTCGATTACTTCTCGACTACAGCCAAGATGTCGCGTGCGGAGAGAACTAGATATTCCTCGCCACCATGCTTGATCTCAGTTCCGCCGTACTTGCTATAGAGAACAACATCGCCAACTTTGATATCCATCGGAACGCGAACGCCATCATCAAATCGACCTGGGCCGACTGCGACAACTGTTCCTTCTTGTGGCTTCTCTTTAGCGGTATCTGGGATAACCAGACCAGATGCGGTCTTCTCTTCTGCTTCGCTGATCTTTATTACGATGCGATCTTCTAGCGGCTTAATGGCAATGGCCATCTTTATAGCTCCTTCTTATCTAGGCATATTCGGGCGACTTATCACTCTCACCCGGCGAGTGCTAACGCCAAGCCTAGGGCGACTTATTCCGCCCCTCAAATCCGATCTTTATTGGGCTAACCCCTCGGGGTCGCCGTCGCAAACCGTCCCCGCTAAGCGGGGACAACGTTTGCTCACAGCTCCCCGCTCGGAGTTAGAGCCAGAGGGGCTGAGTTGGAGGCGTATCTGAGGCAGCGGCGATCCCGAGGCTAGATGGGGCTCGGCCAGCGGAAATGGCAAGGGAACCGAGAGCAGCGACCATGGCCCCGTTATCGGTACATAGCGAGGCAGGTGGAGTCCGAACTTCAATACCGGCGGTGGCGCAACGCTCGCTAGCAAGCTCTCGAAGGCGCGAGTTAGCGGCTACTCCGCCAGCAATTATGAGTGAATCGATTCCAGTATCAACACATGCCTTGATCGATTTCATTAAGAGCACATCCACTACTGCTTCTTGGAACGAAGCGGCGACATCGGCTCGTTTGTAATCCGGTGAACCGGTTAAGTATCGCGAAACGGCGGTTTTCAGACCAGAGAATGAGAAATCGAAAGGTTGAGCTTGCATATCTTTTGGTTGCGATAGACCCCTGGGAAACTTAATCGCTTCTCGATCACCTTCTTTTGCCTCGCGATCAATTATCGGGCCGCCCGGAAAACCAAGGTTCATCAACCTTGCAATTTTGTCGAATGCCTCACCAGCAGCATCATCAACAGTCTGGCCAAGACTTTTGATATCAGTAATTAGATCATTAACTTTGAGAATTGAAGAATGTCCGCCGCTAACAAGTAGCGCGATGCTCGGACGAAATTCTTCATCGTGAGTTAGTAAATCGACCGCAACATGTGATGCAAGATGATTCACTCCATAGAGAGGTTTATCAAGAGCGAGCGCAAGCGCATTTGCCGCAGAAACTCCAACAAGTAAAGCGCCGACTAACCCTGGTCCGGCAGTT
>JALRKE010000009.1 GCA_023254845.1 Candidatus Nanopelagicaceae bacterium
GAGAGCGCAAGCCCAGACTCTTCTCGAATAGTTGGGGCAGCGATGATTTCAATCTCAGGATGAAGTTGCGCAGCCATGCGCTTGATTAGGAAGAGTTGTTGGAAATCCTTCTCACCAAAGATTGCATACTTTGGCTTAACTAATTCAAAGAGTCGATTTACTACAGTGAGAACGCCATCAAAATGTCCCGCTCTACTTGCTCCCTCAAAGCATCTACCTAATTCACCAGCGCTTAGCTTCGTTTCATCTCCGGGATATAAATCGCCGGCTTCAGGTCGCCAAAGAATGGTTGCGCCGGCTTGGCTTGCAAGTAATTCATCCATCTCTGGAGTCTTGGGGTACTTAGCGAGATCATCTTTATCTTCAAATTGGAGTGGATTTACAAAGACCGATACGACAACTTCATCGCAATATTCGCGGGCAATTTTGATAAGGGATTGGTGGCCAGCATGAAGCGCGCCCATAGTCGGCACGAGCGCGCAGGGGCGATCGAGCGCCGTAAGGCTTTGCACTACTTTCATTTCTAGCTCCAGTCCGCTTGGGGTACCAGGCAAGCAAAATTCTAGCCTGGTCCTTCCCTAACGAGAAAACCTCGCTTAGCGTTGGGTTGTGAAGCGACTCGCCTTGCTACTAGCGATAGCTCTCATCTCGTCGTCATCAACGCCTAGTTCCTTTGCAGCTCCTAAAGCTGGTGCCAAATGTACAAAAGTTGGCAAGACCACAATAAGTAAGAACATCTTGCTTACCTGCGTCAAAAAAGGTAAGCGACTTCTTTGGTCTGCTGGAAAAACAAAACTAGGCACAGTGACCGCCGATGAGATCGTGCGTGACTACCTCTTCACTCTACGCGAGGGTTTAAAACCAACCAATACAAATGTAAATCTGAGCCTCTCCGACGGCATCCCACTCGAACTTGGGAAAGATTTGAAGAAGTTTGCTGAGTTATCTGCAACTTATTTTCAACAATTCATGATTTTGGACCGAAGGATTGAACTAATAGTAGCTGCGCCCGACGAAGAATCTTGGGTACGAGACAGAGTCAAGTCCTTACCCAAGGAAAAACAAGAAAACTTTCTTGACTTCTATACATCTCGAATCGGCGGCGCTATGGGCGGAGTTACCAATCAAGGGCTCGCATATATCTTCTTGAAAGTTAATGCCAACTTAAATTATAAAAATCTAGAAACTCGTGCTGAGTTCCTCGACGGGTGGCAGGGCGTTATGTTCCATGAAATGGCTCATGTTTTTCAGAGTCTTCATTCTGGTGAAACTAGCATGAAAACTTGCACTGTTTGCTGGTATGGGGAAGGCCAGGCAGAAGTACTCTCACATTCACACTATGGATCAAATAAGAGGACTGTGACTAAAGGATATGAAAGTAATCGCTATTTTGGACTAGAAGAAGTTCGAAATTACTTGTCTAGAAACGGAGGACTAAATACACGTTCTATTGAAGAAATGGTGGATAACTCCTTGAGACGTGATGAGTACTGTGCCAAACATGCTGCAGCCCTGGCTTATAACCTGGGACGACTAATAAATGAAAAATTAATAATTGATTTTGGTTTGCGAAAGTCAATAGAACTCATGACGCGCATAGGTAGTAACAGTTGGGAGTCTGTTTTTCTTGAAGTATTTGGCGTTTCACAGAGTGACTGGCTAATGGAAAGTGGTACTCCTTACGTAACCAAAGTTCTTATGGACCCCATAAGGTTTCTGACTATTGCAGAGGCGAATCAAATCAAAGATTCAATTCAGTTTAATGGTGAAGTTTTTCCTCCCCCTGCCAAGATTGAGAATTTCCGAAATTGTTTAGAAAATGGTACCCATGGGGCTAATTCTTCCGATGAAGTAGACAAATCAAGTAATGGTGAGTTGAGGATAAATAGCGCTGATAACTTAGGAAATTCGCCAGACTCTGGCGTAATAACCGTGAGAGGCACTGGAATTAATTCCATCAGAATAAAAGTGTTTTCTCTTTCAACCGAAGACCTTCACTTCGACTCTGGAATATTAAATGTCTCCGGGTCTCCTATCACGGTACCTGTAACACAACTTAAGTGTGGGACTACATACCTAACCAAAATATCGGTATTTTCAGAGGTAGATGGAAATGGTAAAGAATTCGCTATCGACAACAAAGGTCAGCTTCGTACATTTGACTGTTAGATTATTTGCGTTAGCAATTCACAAACTGGGCCTCTTCCGGGAAGGTGCGCGGATGGATCAATCTCGAGCCAGGGCTCCAAAACAAAGCGCCTTTCATGGGCTCTCGGATGAGGCAGGGTAAGGGATTCACTTTCCATGAAGAGTCCACCAAGATCAATGATGTCTATATCGATAAGGCGCGCTGCATTTTGAAAGGAGCGAGTTCTACCAAGTGAGTTCTCTACTTCAAGGAGCGCATTCATTAAATCCATTGGTTTCTTATCTGTTTCCCCGATTAGTACAGCGTTAATGTAATTAGGTTGGGAATCTGGAACGCCGAAGGGGGCGGTTTCATAAAGCGATGAAACTGTAATTACATTCAAAAGTTTTTTGATCTCTTCAATCGCTCTAGTAACTTGAGCACGAGGCTCACCAAGATTTGCTCCTAGAGCGATTACTACCTTCATTGCCGCTTCTTGAGAGTTACCGAGACATCATCAAAGGGAACGGATATGGGCGCTTTAGGTTTATGAACCGTAATCTTAACTTCTTCAATCAAATCAAAGGAGTGGAGTACTCGAGTTGCGATTCGATCAGCGAGCGCCTCGATTAGATTTAAGGAAGGACCTTTAATTACTTCAACAACTAATTTAGCGACTGCGTCATAATCGACAGTTTCACTCAAATCATCTTCCGTAGCTGCTTTCTCTAAATCAAGCTCTAACTCGATATCTACGATAAATGGTTGTGGGGTTAGTTTTTCTTGCTCAAGAACTCCATGTGTTCCCTCAGCTTTAATGCCAGCAATTCTTATCTTCTCGCTCATATTTAAAATTCTATCTTTTACCTAAGGAGTTGATTGTGGCGATAACGTCACGATGTGGCTTTACCGAGTGGGTCCGGACTCCCCAAATGCCCTGCTTTGCCATCGCTGCGGTAATCGCAAGTGTGGCCGCTTCCCGATCATCAGGATTTGTGCCTTCGATCAGTTCGCCTAGGAAACGCTTACGTGAGGCTCCGATGAGGATGGGGTAGCCCAATAATGAAAGCCGATCAAGGTTTTTTAGCAGCTCCCAGTTGTGTTCAGAGGTTTTGGAAAAGCCAATACCGGGATCGATAATGATCTGCTCTGGGTCAACGCCAGCTTCAATGGCGGAGTTAATTCGCTCCTCTAACTCTTCTTTTACCTCCTTTACAACATCTTTATAGGTAGCGAGCTCTTGCATTCTTTTGGAATGCCCCCGCCAATGCATAATTACATATTGAACCTTAGGGTGCTTTGCAATTAGTGGATACATCTTTTCATCAGATAGCCCACCAGAGACATCATTTACATACTTCACGCCGAGCTTTATCGCTTTTGCTGCAATCGAACTTCTCGTAGTATCAATAGAAACTTCGACTCCAAGTGGGATGACTTGTTCTAGAACTGGGATGACTCGTTGCTCTTCTTCAGCTTCGGATATCCGCTCCGAACCTGGTTTGGTTGATTCGCCACCGATATCAATGATGTCGACGCCCTCTTCAATCATTGCTTTGGCGCGGCTGATAGCCGATTCGGTTGTGAAATGTTTTCCACCATCAGCAAATGAATCTGGGGTGACGTTGAGGATTCCCATCACCAGAGTGCGCATAACTACTTTCCAGTGATTAACGACATCGCTTCAGCGCGAGTTGCTGGATCGCGGAGCATGCCACGCACAGCGCTAGTAACAGTACGTGCTTGTGGCTTTTTAACGCCGCGCATCGACATACATAGATGTTCACAATCAATTATCACAATTACTCCACCTGGTTCGAGATGTTTAACAAGGGCATCTGCAATTTGGGTGGTGAGCCGTTCTTGAACTTGTGGGCGGCGGGCATAGAGATCAACGAGCCTTGCTAACTTTGAAAGCCCAGTTACTTTTCCGCTCGCTCCTGGGATGTAGCCGATATGGGCTACGCCGTGGAACGGGGTTAGGTGGTGCTCACAGTGCGAAAAAACCTCTATATCTTTAACGATTACCAGCTCCTCATGGCCCAGGTCGAAGGACTTATTGAAGATCTCCTTTGGATCTTGAAAGAGACCTTGAAAATTCTCTTTCATCGCCCGGGCAACGCGCTCTGGAGTTTCTTTTAAACCTTCGCGCTCTGGATCCTCACCGATTCCAATTAATAACTCTCGAATGGCGCGCTCGACGCGCTCTTCATCAAAATTACTGCTCATTGGTAGAAGCTGGCTTCTTCTTGCGCTTCGGCTTCTCTGCAACAACTTCTGGGCGCTTCTTTATCTCAACCGGCGGAATCTTTGAAGGTACTCGATCGACCGAGCCGGTCCACGCTGGTCGCTTTGGTCGAGCAGCAACGTGTTTGAAGATAACTTCTATCTCTTCCTTATGAAGCGTCTCTTTCTCCATCAACTCTTCTACAAGTGAATCAAGAATGGAACGGTTTTCGATAAGAATTTCATAAGCTTCTTGATGCGCACTCTCGATTAAATTCTTAATCTCTTGATCTACCGTGCTAGCGATATCTTCGGAGTAATCGCGTTGATGTCCGTAATCGCGACCTAAGAATGGAGCCGAATCACTTGTTCCAAGTTTGATTGCACCTAATTTCTCAGTCATTCCATATTGCGTAACCATGGCGCGAGCTAGCGCCGTTGCTTTCTCGATGTCATTTGAAGCGCCTGTCGTTGGATCATGGAAGACAAGTTCTTCAGCGGCGCGACCTCCCATTGTGTAAGCGAGTTGATCGAGCATCTGATTACGAGTCGTCGAGTACTTATCTTCATCAGGAAGAACCATGGTGTATCCAAGGGCATGTCCGCGCGGCATGATCGTAATTTTGTGTACTGGATCGGTATGTGGAAGGGCGTGCGCCACAAGTGCATGGCCCCCTTCGTGATAGGCGGTAACGCGACGCTCTTCCTCGCTCATAAGCCTTGATTTACGCTGGGGACCGGCCATTACCCGATCAATCGCCTCATCAACATCATCGCGCGTAATCACTTTTCGATTCTCTCTAGCAGTTAGAAGCGCAGCTTCATTTAAAACGTTTGCAAGGTCGGCGCCGGTAAATCCTGGGGTGCGGCGTGCGATTGCTAGAAGGTCGATATCTTTCTCAAGCGGCTTACCCTTCGCATGAACTCTCATAATCGCTTCGCGACCCTTTACATCTGGGCGATCGATTCCGATCTGGCGATCAAAGCGACCGGGGCGAAGTAGGGCTGGATCGAGAATATCTGGACGGTTTGTAGCAGCGATGAGAATTACTTGATCGTGTGGTTCAAAGCCATCCATCTCAACAAGTAATTGATTTAAAGTCTGTTCGCGCTCATCATGTCCGCCACCAAGTCCGGCGCCGCGATGGCGACCGACTGCATCGATCTCATCGACGAAGATGATGGAAGGTGAATTTTCTTTTGCTTGCTTAAAGAGATCCCTTACCCGCGCTGCTCCAACGCCGACAAACATCTCGACGAAATCCGAACCAGAGATTGAATAGAAGGGAACTTTTGCTTCACCAGCAACAGCCCTAGCAAGAAGAGTTTTACCAGTTCCGGGAGGGCCAAAGAGCAGTACGCCCTTGGGAATCTTCGCTCCGATCTCTTGATACTTCTTTGGTGAGGCGAGGAAATCTTTTATCTCGCGGAACTCTTCAATCGCTTCATCAGCGCCTGCAACATCAGAGAAAGTAACTTGTGGAACTTCGTTGGAGTGAAGTTTGGCGCGGGAGCGACCGAAGGAAAATACTCGCGAACCACCTTGGGATTGGCCAAGGAAGAAAAGGAGTAAGAAGAAGAGTAGAAGAATCGGACCAAGGGTGAAGAGAATTGATACGAAGATATTGGTCCGTGGAACCGTTACATCCCAATCCTTTGGAGGTGGGTTTGCGCTAAGTAAATCAACCAAAATCGGCTCTTGGCCGGTTACATAAGAGGCCTCAACCTGGGTGGCGCCTTCGACTGCGATACCGGGCTTGAGAATAAGGCGAATTACTTGTTCGCGATCGACGATAGTGGCGGCTTCAACATCACCACGAGTAATCGCAGCCATCACATCTGAGGTATTTACCTTGGTGAATTGATTACCGCTTGAGGAGATCTGGCCGAAGATTGTGACCGCTGCAATGGCAACGAGAATCCAGAAAAGCGGGCGTCGAGTTATACGTACAGGGGGACGCGCTCCAGGCTTATTGTTTTGGCGATTAGGAAGCTTAGGCTTCTTAATCTTGAGATTACTGTTTTTCTTCTCGTTAGCCATGTTCACTCGTACATATGCTTCGCAAGGACTGCGATAAAGGGAAGGTTTCGATACTTCTCATTGAAATCTAATCCATAGCCAATTACAAAATCTTTTGGAATGTCGAAGCCAACATATCGAACGTCGACTTTCACCATTGCTGCATCTGGTTTTCTTAAGACAGTCATAATCTCAACCGAACCAGCGCCACGCGACTTAAGGTTTTGAGATAGCCAATCAAGAGTCAGTCCGGTATCAACGATATCTTCGATTATTAGAACATTTCGCCCCGTTATATCGCGATCCAAATCTTTAAGAATTCTTACAACTCCAGATGACTTTGTTCCTGATCCATAAGAGGAGACGGCCATCCAATCAATCTCAACATGTCGATTGATATGGCGAGTTAAATCGGCCATAACCATGACCGCGCCCTTAAGTACGCCGATAAGAAGTAGATCCTGGTCTTTATAATCGCTCTCAATCTTGCGGGCAATCTCCTTTAGACGATTCTGGAGTTGCTCTTCGCTAACGATTACCTTCTCGATATCGCTCTGTACCGATGCGAAATCCACTATGCACCTTTCTCGAGGCTTTAATTCAGGGCTTTAAGAGAGTGAAAGTCTGCCCGAAATCCGCGCCACGGTCACACCGCCTGGTAGCGATACAGCGCCTTGCCCCTTCCAGGCTGTGACAAGAGCCTCAACTGGTTCGAGATGTTCAGCAGAAAGTGAGCCAGATGGGGCTCCAGCGAGATAGATGGCTTTTCGAATCACCCGAGAGCGGATAGCTCGAGGCAGGCTAGCGAGGGTCTCAACATCCATATCGAATGGATTGATCTCATCTAGAACTTCCTCGGCCCATTGATCTAGCGCATCGGCATCATCGCGGAGAATCCTTGCTGAGCGAGTTAGCGCATCTGCGATTCCCGGACCGATCTCTGTCTCCATTAACGGCAGAACTTTCTCGCGGACTCTTACTCGGGCATATTCCATCGATTGATTATGTGGATCGTTCCAATATTTGACTCCAACTTCATTACATGCCGCTTCAGTCTGGCCTCTAGTAATAGAGAGAAGTGGGCGACGATATTTATCAATTCGCTCAGCCATTCCAGATAGCGATCTTGTCCCCGAACCCCGAGCAAGTCCAAGTAGAACTGTCTCTGCTTGATCATCTTTGGTATGGCCTAAGAAGATTGCAACAGCGCCTGTACTTTCGGCGATCTCATTTAGTGCGGCGTAACGTGCTCGGCGCGCGGAGGCTTCCATTCCATCGGTAACATCAACTTTGATTCGCTTGATTTCAATATTTGTGTATCCGGCTTTTGTTAACTCTGCTCTGGTATTCATCGCAACATCTGCGCTATTTGCTTGTAGCGCGTGATCGATAATTACTGCAATTGGCCGGATTGCTTTCTCTTTCGCTTCTACAAGTAGTCCAGCGGCTAGGGCAGATGAATCAGCGCCACCACTAACTGCAACAAGTACGGTATCGCCAGCGTTTAGGTCGCTTAACTCAGCCCGAACGGCAAGGCGGATTTGATAGAGCGGCGTTGCTTCTGCCATAAGGCGTAAGCGTAGTTACTCCTTAGACCCGGCCTCCATATGGCATCAAACCTTTTACGCTGTAGATGCTCGAGAAAAGTAGGCCACGATCTTTGGAATTCGCCTCCCACATCATCCCATTTCCAGCATAAATTGTGATGTGATGAATGGTGTTCACCGTTCCCTTATAGGAATAGAAGAGAAGATCTCCAGGGACAAGATCCTTGATGGGAACATGTTTTGTGTAAGAGAAATAGAGCGATGAGTTGAGTCGATCCCAATTAGGCCAACCAAGCCCAGCTGAACGATAAGCGGCGTAAACAAGGCCTGAGCAATCAAACGAATTTGGACCTTCATCGCCCCAGATATACGGCTTGCGAGCAAGAACTTGCTTCTTAGCAAACTCGACGGCCTTCTCCCGCATTTCAGGAGTTGAACGAGTTGTTGATCTCCCTTTAAAGCCAATATCCGGCCAGACCCTCGTATAAATAGCTGTACCTTGAGCAATCGTCGCATTGGCTTCTTCTAAAAGCGCTAGTTGGCGCTGTTGTTCAAGGGTTACACGAGTCTTTTTCGCAGCGTTTAATTCCTTTAGAACTTGATCTTGAATCTTCTGGAGGCGGTCGACTTCTTTCTGTTGCGCATCGCGAGCTGCATCCGCTTCTGCTTTTGCCTCGGCTACTTTTGCGGTGGCGACTCGTTGCCGCTCTTCGGCTGCATCGGCGAGCTTCTTTGCTTCTCGCGCAGCATCTTCAGCAGCTTTAAATCTAAAGAGCGCTTGGGTGTTCTGTTCTCCAAGTGAATCTAAAGTAGATAGTCGATCCATCAAATCCTGTGGACCATCAGAGTGAAGTAGTGAATCAAAATCTGTAAAGCCACCACCCATGATGTAAGCATTGGTGGCAAGTCGGCCAATTGCATCATGCGCTGCTTTGACTTGCTTTAAGGCTTCCTGGTAAGAGGCAGCCGCTAAATCTGCTTCGCTAGTGGCTCGTGCTAACTCAGCGCGCGCTGCTTCGTAACGAACCCGAGCGGTGTTTGCGACGGAAATTAATTGTTTTAGTGTGAGATTTGCTTTTGTTAGCCGCGCTGCCGCTGCAACGGCAGCTTTCTTTGCCTCCGCTTCTTTCTTTTTTGCAGCTTCAATCTGGGCGAGTGTTGGCTTTTTTGGTTTTGCAAGCGCAGGATTTGTAGAGAATAAAAGAAGAGTGGCAAGCGCGAGCGCTATTCGACGCTTAGAACTAAATCTCACTAATTGGCTCCCTGGGGAATTGGGGGTCAGTTACTGATGAACAGGATAAATGGGTTACCCGAGAAACTCCTGGAAATTACCCGTTGTGTCGTGTGAAATACCTATCGTTCCCAGAAAATTCTCACATCGCGCCAGTATCTTTCATTAGTGACCCCGCACATGGTTCATCGGAACATCGAAGTCTGGGGCACTATTGTCTCGATCCAAACTCCCAATTCTAATTCCGAATTATTTAATCGCGCTTGCGATGCTGCCCAGAGCTATTTTTTAGAAGTTGATGAAAAATTCTCGACATTTAAGTCAGGTTCTGAAGTTTCTCGGATACGTCGTGGTGATTTGAAGATTGAGGATGCATCTTCTGAGGTGAAATTGGTATGGAACAAATGTCTAGATCTCCGCAATCTAACTCAACGGGCTTTTGATCCATGGGCTGTGGAGGGAGGATTTGATCCCTCTGGGTTTGTTAAAGGTTGGGCGGCACAGGAATCTCTAAGATTTTTTGTTGAAAAGGGCATTGACCAGATTCAAATAAACGCTGGTGGTGATGTCGTAGTGCGTGGCGGCATTGATGAAAGTACTCCATGGAAAATTGGCATTCGTCATCCAGATTTCGCTGACGAAATCGCAAAAAAATATGATCTTTTTGACGGCGCCATTGCATCTAGCGGAATATATGAACGCGGCGCACACATCATCGATCCACGTGTTGGTGTGCCAGCTGTCGGCTCTAGAGCGGCCACAGTTGTCGGGCCCGATGCAGGTGTTGCCGATGCTCTCGCGACCGCTCTAATTGTTGATGGTCGAGATTCAGTGAATTGGATAGGTAATCATGAGTTTCAGAATTACATTTTCTGGGCTGTAGATAAAGATGGGGATCGAACATGGTCATATGCACATCCATAATTAAAGCCAAGGTTCATGTGACTCTCAGCAAACTCAAAAATACATGTGTAAGACTCCGGCCGTGAAAGCCGCTCATAAGCGTCTAATTGGGGATCAGGCATTCTTAATTACTGGCCTCGGCCTTGGATTTACTCTAACGATCCAAATCACGACTCTCACCGCGGGAGATTTTGCTGATGTGTACGCGATCATCACCACAATCTCTCGTTTTTTTGCACTTACTGGTTCTTACCTATCCATCATTGGTCTTCTCCTTATTGCCAGAATACCTTGGGTAGAGAATGCCCTTGGCCATGATCGGCTTGTTGTTTGGCATCGAAAAGCCATGCCTTATGCCTTGTACATGATCACGCTTCACGTGCTTCTAGTGGCTCTTGGTTACGCCGGTTCAGAAGGAAAAATTGTTGGCCAAGAACTGTGGATCATGGTCACCACTTATCCGTGGATGCTTCCAGCTTTCGCCGGTTTTGTGCTTTTGGCTATGGCAGGAATTACTTCCTACAAAACGGTTCGTAACAAAATCAATTATGAAACGTGGTGGGTAATTCATTTATACACATACCTCGGCGTTGCACTTTCCTTTATGCATCAAATTCTTACGGGCGGTATGTTTATTGGCCATCCACTAAATCGGGCATACTGGATTTGTTTATACCTTGCGGTCGTCATTGCAATCGTGATGTGGCGAATTGCTATTCCAACTCTTCGCTCACTTCGCCATAAATTGAAACTTTCAAAGGTTGTAGTAGAAGGACCTGGCGTAGTTTCAATGCACATCTCGGGCAGAGAAATATTGAAACTTCGAGCCCAAGGTGGACAGTTCTTCAATTGGAGATTTCTCACAAAAGATCGTTGGCATGAATCTCATCCATTTTCCTTAAGTGCCGCCCCGACTAATACCGAGCTAAGATTTACCGTAAAAGCGCTCGGAGACTCAACATCCGACTTTATAAATCTTCCAATTGGAACTCGCGTTATTATCGAAGGCCCCTATGGAATATTCACGCGTGATATTGCCCAACAATTTAAACATGTAACTCTTATTGGCGGTGGCGTTGGAATCACACCCCTTCTCGCGATTATCGATGAATTCCCCGATGAAACCAAGATTGATCTCTTATATCGCGCAAGAAGTGAGGATGATCTTGTTCTTAAAGAAGAACTCAACAAAATCGCACGAAATAGACCAGTCAGAGTTCATTTTCTGGTGGGATCACGGACCGACTACCCCATCAACGAAAACACCATCAAGAGGTACGCACCATGGTTTGTCGAATCTGACGTCTATGTATGTGGTCCAGAAAGTCTGATTGACGATGTCATTGAAGCTTGTAAATCTGCAGGAATACCCAAAGATCGTGTGCACCATGAAACCTTTCTCTATCATGCGAAATAAGGAGAGATAATGATTCGCAAAACTGCGTTACTGGTAACCGGCACTGTCTCTGGAGTTGTTGGAGTTCTCAGTTACAACCCACCGCAACTCAACGCGACCATTGCCCCTGCTATTGCCACGCCACAACCACAAACTTCCACACAATCGAGTCCTCAAAAAATAAAAAAGACTCCAGCACAACCAGCACCTTCAACTTCAAGCTCTAAGAAAGCTACAACCAAAACCGCTTCAACAAAAACTAAAACACAAAACCAGATCGCTCAAGAAGTGACAACGTCACCTACGCCAATTGTGACACCAACACAGAGTGCTGGAGTTTCTGGAACATTCAAGGGCGACACCTCCCAAACACGTTGGGGACCAGTTCAAGTGGAAATAACTCTCGCAAACGGGAAAATTACAGATATCACTACTCTGCAATATCCCAATGGTGATCGAAAGTCCTTGTATATCTCAAACCAAGTTATTCCATGGTTACAAGAAGAAACGCTCCAGGTTCAATCAGCTAATATCTCGGGAATCAGTGGCGCTACATATACTTCGACTGGATTCAAAATGTCGTTAGCTTCAGCGCTCCAGAGGGCGGATCTATAAGGTGAAACGTAATCTAGTTTTTATAATCCCAAGCTTCCTGCTTCTCGCATTCCTTGCATTCAAGCCTCCTGCAATTGGACCTGAAAAAGGAAATGTCATAGTCACCACTGAAGCAACGGTCACTCCTTCTACAAAGCCCCAACTCCGAGATATTGATGACGATAGAGAACATGAGGAGCGAGAACATGATTTTGGTGTTAATGAAATTCATGGTCATGAACACCACGATGACGACCTAGACGAAGACTCCAGCCACGAGGACGATTGAGAAAAAACTCAAGTAGGTGATCGAGCCATGGAAGATAGGGCCAGAGTTCTTATCCGGATCGCGTAATTGGTAGGCGAATCCAATTCCGATTATCGCTGTAACTACAAAGGTCCAGCTTGAAAGTCCTGCGGAGTAGAGCGTCAAGAATGAAGTAGCGATCATCGCAATAGTGTGAAACCACATCTGTTGAGTCACTTTTTTAATCGGAGCGACCACGGGAAGCATTGGGATTCCGGCAGCTTCGTAATCCTCTTTATATTTGATGGCAAGCGCCCAGAAATGAGGAGGTGTCCAGAAAAAGATGACCATAAAGAACCAGAACGCAGTCCAAGATAGTGATTCGGTTACCGCCGCCCAGCCAATTAATACCGGTAAGCAGCCAGCGATTCCGCCCCAAACGATGTTCTGTGAAGTTCGGCGCTTTAGCCCAACGGTATATCCAAAGACATAAAAAGCAATTGCACTCACAGTTAAACCAGTCGCAAGTGGATTTGTAAATACCCAGAAAACAACAAGTGATATGGCGCTGATTACGAATGCAAATGTAAGTGCTTGGGTCTCGGTTACTTGTTCATTGACGATCGGCCGTTTTGAAGTCCGCGCCATCATCTTGTCGATATCACTCTCGATCACCATATTAAATGCATTCGCTGCACCTGCCGCAAGCGTTCCGCCAATGAGAGTTGCAATTGTTATATCAAGTGGTGGAACTCCACCGGCAGCAAGGAAAAGAGCTGGCAAAGTAGTAACGAGCAAGAGCTCTACAACCCGTAACTTCATCAGGGCTATGTAGGGCGAAAACATGTGTCGAGGTTACCTGGTCGCTTGCTTTGGACAAGAAAAATCCATACTTAGTGATCGCCTTTAACGACTACCTCTAATAACTTATCCATCGCATCTCGAGCACGATCACGGTATTTAAGGCTTGGAATGATGCCATCTGCGAGAATTGCGAAGGCATATTCCTTCTCACCACTCTTCACATATCCAGCAAGCGTGACGCTATTACTGACCCAACCTGTTTTTGCCCTCACTTGCCCAAACGCACCCTTGGCCTTGGTAAAGCGATTTTCAAGCGTTCCAGTTTCGCCGGCTATTGGAAGACCTTCAAAGATTGAATTGAATTTTGGATCATTTCTGATCGCCATAAGTAAATCGACAACAATTCGAGCTGAAACTTGATTCTTCTTGGAGAGGCCACTTCCATCTCTAACTTTCAAACCTGCACTTGCTATACCTAGTCCAGTTAGAGCATCTTTATAGGTATAAGTTAGGCCGATCCCTGTCGTTGGATTACCCACTTTCCGTGCGGCAGCATCAGCCAATCGGTCAGCTACAAGATTGTCGCTCCAAAGGATCAGATGCTCGACCATTTTGCTAATTGGCGCCGAGGTAAGGGATGCGATTTCATCTTTACCTATTTCATCAGCCTGGTTATTGCTGACCTTTATGAACTTAGCTTTGATCTTCTTATTCTTCATGGCCACGCTCAAGTTATAGAGATCTTTGGGATAGAGGCCTTCATAGAAGATCTTGATCCGCTTTAGATTATCGGGGTTACCTTTATTGAGAAGGCTAAGTAGATTCTTATGGCCATATCTCGAAGCAATAGCACGGTTCGTGGTTAGGAATGGATCCTTCGAGCCACGAATGAGAATTTCATCTTCTTTTGCCATCTTCATGACTTTGGTGGTGAAGCGAGTCTGCGCACCTAAGTTTTCAATAGCTACCGCTGCAGTCAAGAGCTTTAACACCGAGGCTGGGATACGTGGCGAATCTGGTTTATTCTCCGAAAGGACTTTCTTCTCTGCTTGATCAATAATGAGAAGTCCCGGAGATGCAAGCGCTGTTGCGGAGCTTCGTTTCTCAACTTTGTGTAGAGCGGTTGCTGGGCTTATTGATAATGACGATATAAGAACGAGCGCAATACTCCTCACCCAAGTCCTAGCCACGTCGGAAGATTACTAACCTATTCTGCGAAATTGCCGCACCTAAGAGCACTATTACTCCACCAACTGGTTCATTCCAAGTAAGTGGTTCATTGAGAAATATCAGACCCATAAAGACCGCAACGACTGGGGTTATGTACGTCACGGTAGATGCAATTGCGCTACCCGCCTCTTTGATTACTTTGAAATTCCAAATATATGCGAATCCACTTCCGAATATCCCAAGTGCCAACATCGCCAGTATTGGAACTAGTTTGAATTCATCTCTTCTAATGCCATCCAATAGATAAAGTGGAAGCAAGGTAACGGCAGCTAATATCAATTGAGTCGTAGCCAATACTTCAGGGGGTAATTTGAGCGGGATGATATTTCGCTTTGAGTAGGGAAAAGAAATTCCATAACATAAAACTGCAAAGAGCAACATAACAATGGCGGTAACTGAGTTATCTCCTAATCCCTTCCAGACACCAAAGACTGTCAAGATTCCAATCGCTCCAACGGCTAGACCGAAAACTTGATTAAGCCCAACTTTCTCCTCCTTAAATGCGATAAACATCACCAGTAAAGTCATCAATGGAGTAGCTGCATTAATAATTCCTGCCAAAATTGAGGTCACATCCTCTTGCGCTCTTGCAAATAAGACTCCAGGGATTGAATTGAGTAAGAGCGAGACAACCCACAACTTGAACCAGGTACTTGCTTTCTTTGGAAGACTGAGCTTTCTAACCTTCAAGAGAATTATCAAAGTGAGTGCCCCAAGAGCACATCTTCCAAATGCCACGCCATATGGAGTGAGAAAAGTGAGCCCTTTCTCAATAAAGAGGAATGAGCAGCCCCATACCAGTCCGAGAGCGACATAGGCAGAAATCCAACTTCCCTTTAGGCTTCCGCTTATGCGCACGGGTTATGTTTACCACGAGATATTTGGTTGGCATGACACGGGAACTTTTGTGGGAGATATGCCATCTGATCCTGGCGCCGGATTACAGCCCTATCGAAACTATGAACACGCTGAGACAAAGAAGAGAATCCATGAATTAGTAGTTGTTTCTGGGCTACTTGATGAGCTCGCTCGGATTACACCACGCAAGGCAACTGAAAATGAATTAGCAACCGTTCATACCAAAGAGCATATTGAGCGAATAAAGAAAGAGAGCGCTACTCGCTTAGGTGGTGATGGCGGTGATCTAACTACTCCATTTGCGCGTGGTGGTTATGAGATAGCGGCTATGGCCGCCGGAGGTGCAATTGAGTTATTTGATGCTGTGCTCTCAGGAGTGGTAAAGAATGGCTACGCGCTGATTCGTCCACCAGGACACCATGCGGTACGCGAACGCGGCATGGGTTATTGCATCTTCTCAAATCTTGCGGTGGCTATTGGTGTAGCAAAGAAGTTAAATCCATCGCTTCGAGTTGTAGCTGTTGACTGGGATGTCCATCATGGAAATGGAACCGAGTCGATTTTCATTGAGGATAAAGATGTCTTGACTATCTCATTGCATCAAGACCGTCTTTATCCCCATGACACGGGCGATATCGATGTCGTAGGGGTTGGAACAAATATAAATATTCCACTTCCTGCTGGAACTGGTGTTGGTGGTTACTACTACGCCTTCGATGAAGTTGTAGTTCCAGCAATTCGAAAGTTCAAGCCAGATATCGTTGTGGTGGCATCTGGTTTTGATTCGGCTTACTTAGATCCATTGGGGCGGATGATGATCACCGCTGAGGGTTATAGGAATTTAACTCGAAAGCTAATGGATGTTGCCCAAGAAGTTTGTAGCGGAAAGTTGATGATGACCCATGAAGGTGGCTACAGCGCTACTTATGCTCCATTCTGTGGTCTATTTGTATTACAAGAGCTAAGTGGAGTCACTAAGTTATCTGATCCATTTGCCCATGGAAATGAATATCCCGGCCAAGGATTACAACCACACCAACGCGCAGTCGTTGATAAAGCTCGGGAATTGTTAAAGAACTTATGACACTTCCACCCGCAGAGATCGGACCGGGTGAGTTTTATCCCGTAGTTGGCGTTGGCCCACATCCAAAACCCTGGCCAACTGGGGAGCAATACGATCCAGAACTTCTTGAAAATGGCGATCGACGCAATGTCCTAGATCAATACCGTTATTGGAGCGTAGCTTCGATTGTTGCAGATCTAGATAAGAGGCGAAATCCGCTCAGGATTGCCATTGAGAATTGGCAGCATGACCTAAATATCGGTTCGATTGTAAGGACCGCAAATGCATTTAACGTCGCTAGTGTTCATATCGTAGGTAAACGTGACTGGAATCGACGTGGCGCGATGGTTACCGATAAATATCTTCATGTAATTCATCATCCCGATATCGAAGATTTCAAAGCCTGGTTTGATGAACGCGGGATTGAAATCATTGGAATTGATAATGTCGCTACTTCGACTTCATTAGAGAGCGCGAAGTTACCTAGGGAGTGTGTACTTTTATTCGGTCAAGAAGGCGCTGGAATGTCAGATGCGGCAGTAAGCGCTTGCTCTCGGGTCCTCGCCATTTCTCAATATGGATCGACTCGATCGATGAATGCCTCGGCGGCTGGGGCAATCGCGATGTATGCCTGGGGAATGCAGCACCTAGCGAAGTAGGGCTTCGATTAAACCATCTGTGGCGCGCTCGACCATTGTTAAGACTTCTTCAAAAGCTGAATCCGGGAGCGAATAAGGATCTGGGACTTCTAGAGACTCTGGATTGGTTGGATCAAATTGGCGTAGGTAAAAGATTTTCTCTTCTTCTTCATCGCTAGTAATAAATTTCGAGACCTCTTGATGATTATGGTCATCCATAACAAGTACGAGGTCGGCTGAAACTAGCCTTGGGTAGTCAAATTGTGAAGCGATATGTTCATACTTATATCCGGCGTTCTCCCAGACTCGCTTAGATGGCGGGTTAGGTCCTTGGCCAATGTGCCAATGAGAAGTTCCTGCTGAGTCGACGAAGATTTTCGGCTTCTCAATTTCCATAACTTTGTTATGTAGAACTGCCGCGGCCATCGGTGAACGACAGATATTGCCGTAACAGACCATGGTGATAATTAAGTTCTCGCGGTTCTTTAGATGCGAGAGGTCAGGCAGCGCCACTAATCCTCGAGGATCTCAGAGACCGAGGCGATCCGACGCTCAATTTCCACCGCTTCCTCGCTCCGTCCCATCGAGTGGAGGATTTCAGCGATCCGCTTCTCGATCGCGACGATAAATTCGAAATCGCGTGGCTCACTTTCGGTGGCCACATCCAAGACCCGCTCCAAGGTAGCTAGGCCCTCTTCTACCTCACCATTTAGCACTTGAGCTCTACCAAGTTCAAAAGAAGCGTAAGTAAGTCGTCGCTGATCATGCGCTGTTGCGAAGACATCAGCAGATTTCTGGGCATAGCGGAGCGCCTCTTCGGCATTACTTAATTCAACATAGCAATGAGCTAGTTTCTGGTCACACCTTGCTACTTGGATTACTTCATGGGCACGTTTGAAATAGCTACGCGCTTCCACGAAAGTTTCGATAGCGGATTGATAATTTTTCAGCTCACGATAAGCACAACCGATTAGATAGAAATCGTTCGCAGCGCCTAACTCATTTCCATCAACGAGATGTTCGCGGGCGCACTCCTCCATACATTCAATGGTCTTGGAATATTCTTTAGATGAATACCACCATTCACCAAGAGTGCAGGCAAGTTCAAGTGCCATCGGAGATTTATTTTCGCGAAGTAGCTCAACTGCTTTACTCATTGCCGATGCCGCTTCACTCATCCGCTTTAATTGATTTAAGTTATAACCAATAGCGCTATATGCCTGGGCAAGTCCTTCACGTGGCGCAGCCGAACCTAATTCAGAGTAAATATCTCGAGCAGTCTCAGCTAACGCAAGCGCTTCGTCATATTGGCCGCGCGCATAGATCCGCGCGCTTAATTCATAATAAGTACTAGCACGATCTACGCCTTGTGTCTCAGGTATCCGTTCCCACAACATCTCTTCAGTGATGATCTCTTCGTTTGTCTCATCGTCGTTGTGTTCGTTACCCAATGCGCTTCCTCTCTATCTCTGACGTAGGCTAACTTAAAGCCGAACTTAGCAGTGCGGAGTCACGAAATTCTCGCAACTCCGCCGTTTGATAAGCCACATAAATCAGATTGAGTCTGCTTTGCCGAGTACAACATCAAATGTGCGCTTGCCTCCACCTGGCATATCAACCGTAATCTTCACAGTATCCCCTGGGGCAAATGAACGAATCCGCACGATCGCAGCAACGAGATCATTGATCTTTCGTCCTTCAATCTCGCGAATAACAGCGCCCGCTGGGATCCCAGCTTTAGCTGCTGCTTCACCTTCAACGAGCCTAAGGATCTTCGCTCCCTGGCCGGTAAATGCTGGATCGAAGTTGATACCAAGGAATGGACGAGTTGATTTACCAGTCTCGATGATTTCATCTACAACGCGCTTAGCTTGATTTATCGGGATTGAGAATCCAAGCCCGATTGATCCGGTTGCGCCACCGCTTAGCGTTGCAATTGCTGAGTTTATTCCAACTAACGCACCAGTTGCATCGACAAGTGGACCACCTGAATTTCCCGGGTTGATAGCGGCATCAGTTTGAATCGCATCGATAAATGATTCAGCGCCTGTACTTCCAGTTGTAACCGGACGATTTAGCGCTGAAACGATTCCGCTGGTTACCGTTCCGGATAAACCGAGCGGAGAACCAAATGCAACGACTGGTTCACCGATTATTAACTTATTTGAATTACCTACCTTGATTGTTCTTAAGTTTCCTCGATTAATGCGCAAGACTGCAATGTCATAGGCGGTATCTCGCCCAACAATTGTGGCTGGCTCCAAATCTCCGTTGTTTAGCTCAACTTGAATAGTTCCACTTGTAGCAGCGGAGGCAATAACATGATTATTGGTGATGATAAATGAATTACTTCCAGTCGAGCGATATATGACTCCAGATCCAGTGCCATTACCGGCAAGTCCATTCACCGCTATTGAAACAACGGATGGCGAGACTGCAGATGCGATTGTCTGTACATCTAGAGAAGAGCCCACTATCTCCATTAATTGCCGCGACTTAGGACAAGATCCATCAACGCTTGCATATAGAGCGTTTGTTCTTGTATTTACACAGACTTTAGTTGGTGGTGTATCGGGCGATACAGCAACAGCTACTCCGCCGGCAACAACGGCGCCCATAACAAAGCCGCTCATTACTTTGGTAAATGACGAGATTGAATTCATGGAGTGGACACTTTCACTTATTCCTGAGAGATTCTTTAAAACGAATTCAACCTTTGCTGGGTAGGCTTTGCAACTTATGAATGAGGATCTGCGCCGCGCCCGTATTGGAGTGACCCTGGCGTTCGTTGTAAATGGATTTACAGCCGGAACTTTTGTTGCCCGTATTCCGGACTTCAAAAAAATCTTAGGTATAACCGAGGGAGTACTCGGCCTCTCACTTTTATTTATCTCAATTGGCGTATTCCTAGCCCTCCGCCCGGCGGGTCGAAATAGCGCCCGTTATGGAAGTGCGCCGGTAACTTTCTGGGGAACCATTGGTATTGCGCTCTCGCTACCAGTAGTTGGATTACTTCCCTCACTGCAGTTCACCTGGTTCGCCTTCTTCATATTTGGTTTCATGTTGGCTACCCAAGATGTTGCGATGAATGCACATGCAGTTGTCATCGAACAAGGTGCGGGAAGAAGATTGATGAGCACCTTCCATGCGATGTTCTCGGTCGGAACATTTATCGGCGGAATTATTGGTGGCGCTCTATCTCAATTTGAAGTTTCCCCACTAACCCAAGCGCTGGCCTTCGCCGCGATTTATATAATCGTTGCCCTAGTCATTAAGTCACTCCTTCTTCCAGCAAGTATCGATCAACATCCAATTACCAAAGAGAAAAAAGCAAAATCACCAATAATCTTCTGGGTCTTTGGAGTCTTCGGACTCTTCGCCGCTTTGAGCGAGGGCGCTGCAGGAGATTGGGGTGGAGTTCTTGCACGTGATGCCTTTGACGCGACCCCATTTATATCTACTCTTCCCTTTATCTTCTTCACCTTGGCGATGGTTATTGGTCGCTTCTCCGGCGATTATCTAGCTCATCGATTTGGTGCCTCTAGGGTGATCGCATCCGGTGGCAGCATCGCCGGGCTTGGGCTTGCTCTCGGGTTATTAATTGGTGGAATCCCGATGTTGATGCTCGCTTGGTTCTTACTCGGAATCGGATTATCAGTCGTTATTCCGCTTATGTTCAGCGCAGCCGGAACCTTAGCGAGCACTAAATACCAAGGAGTTATTGCTCCATCACAAGCAATTGCTCGAGTCTCCGGGGTCTCTTACTTTGGTTTCGTTATCGGTCCACCACTGATTGGTTTCTTAGCTGAGTTAGTTCAACTCCGCTGGGCGCTTCTATTGCTTGTAGTGCTCACTCTGGCTCTGATTCCCGCTGCCCGCTACGCCAAAGCTGCTTGATAACTTAAATCTATTAACTATTTCCAGGAGCTATGTAGCGGTCTTCCTTCGGCATAGCCTGCTGCGGATTGAATTCCAATTACGGCTTTATCGGAGAACTCTTCTAGGTTTTTTGCCCCGGCATATGTACATGAAGAGCGAACTCCAGCGATGATGTCGTCGATTAAGTCCTCGACTCCGGGGCGATTTGGATCTAGATACATCCTTGATGAAGAGATACCCTCTTCAAATAGCGCCTTTCGTGCGCGGTCAAAAGCATCGTCACTTGAAGTGCGTGCTGCCACTGCACGCGCTGAGGCCATCCCAAAAGATTCTTTGTAGAGTCGACCTTGGGCATCGACGCGAAGGTCACTTGGCGATTCATAAGTTCCAGCAAACCAAGAGCCGATCATCACCGAGGATGCGCCAGCTGCTAGTGCGAGCGCAACATCGCGCGGATGGCGAACGCCACCATCTGCCCAGATATGTTTCCCTGACTTCTTCGCTTCATTTGCGCACTCCATAACAGCAGAAAATTGTGGTCTTCCAACTCCGGTCTGCATCCGAGTAGTACACATTGCTCCAGGGCCGACGCCAACTTTGATTATGTCAGCGCCAGCAGCAATGAGATCGCGAACGCCTTCGGCGGTAACGACATTTCCTGCGACTATTGGAATTTTTGGATCAATACTTCGAATTAGTTTCAATACTTCAACCATCTTCTCTTGATGGCCATGAGCAGTATCAATTACAAGTAGGTCAACTCCTGCAGCAATCAAGCCTTCAGCTTTAGCCTTAACATCACCATTTACGCCAACTGCAGCAGCGACTCTTAACTTCCCACTTGAATCTAGAGCGGGCTGATAGAGCGTGGAGCGAAGGGCGCTTGTGCGAGTAAGAATTCCAACTAATTTGCCGTTCTTATCGACAACTGGAGCGAGTTTTCGATTCTTCTCATGAAGTAAATCAAATGCTGCTCGGGCATCGACGGTATCTGGGATCACCATTAAATCCTTAGACATGACGCTTTGAATCTGGGTGAAGCGGTCAGCGCCTTCCCAATCAGCTTCAGTAACGATTCCAATTGGTTTACCTTCTTCAACAACGATGATTGCGCCATGTGCGCGCTTATGAATAAGTGGAGCTGCATCTGCAATAGTGTTATGGCCTTCTAAAGTTATCGGGGTATCAAAAAGAATGTGGCGTTCCTTTGTCCAAGAGATCACTTCAGCAACGACTGGAATAGGGATGTCTTGTGGGATAACAGCTAATCCGCCGCGTCTAGCAACCGTCTCGGCCATTCGCCGACCTGAAATTGCGGTCATGTTTGCGACAACTAAGGGAATCGTGGCGCCGGAATTATCGGTAGTACTTAAATCAACATCCATGCGACTCATCACGCCAGAGCGCGATGGGATCATAAAAACATCGTCGTAAGTTAGATCGTGGTTTGGCTCGTGTATTAAGCGCACGTAGTGGGAGTGTAGACCCCTTTGGCTCTGTAGGATAAATCAGTGCCTGAATCACTCATCTCCGCGCGTGGCTTAACCAAAAGATTCGGCGATTTCACAGCTGTTGATGGAATCGACTTCGATGTCGCTAAGGGCGAATCCTTTGGGCTCTTAGGCCCAAATGGCGCTGGCAAATCAACGACGATGCGGATCATCGCTGCAACATCACGTCGTACCTCCGGAACAATTTCAATCCTTGGTAGGGACCCCGAAGAACATGGCCCACAAGTCCGTGCTCATCTTGGCGTTGTTCCACAACAAGATAACCTTGATACCGAACTAACGGTCACCGAAAATCTTTACATTTACGGAAGATACTTCGGGCTTAGTAAAAAGTTTGTAAAAAAGAAAGTAGAAGAGCTACTCGCTTTCGCACAACTAGAAGAGAAGCGAGATGTGAAGGTAGAGGCCCTTAGCGGTGGAATGAAGCGCCGCTTAACAATCGCTCGTGCGCTCGTGAGCGAACCTGACATATTGATGCTTGATGAGCCAACCACTGGTTTGGATCCACAAGCTCGCCATATTCTGTGGGATCGCTTATTTAGATTGAAAGAAGATGGCGTAACTTTGATCATAACTACCCACTTCATGGATGAAGCCGAACAGCTCTGTGATCGCTTAGTGGTTATGGATAAGGGAAAGATAATGGCGGAGGGATCGCCGGCTGAGTTGATTAAACAATATGCAACTCGCGAAGTTCTCGAAGTCCGCTTTGGCTCTGACCGTAATAAAGAGGTAGCGCCAATATTGCGCGAGATGTGCGATCGCATTGAAGAGTTGCCAGATCGCATCCTGCTCTATGTCGAAGATGGCGAATCACTACTTGAGGCGATTACCGCCAAGAAGCTCCACCCCAATACTTCACTCGTTCGCCGGAGCTCTCTAGAAGATGTCTTCCTACGCCTAACTGGAAGGTCGCTGATCGAGTGAATCAAGGAGTTAGCGTCGAAAATATCCGGCGTAATGGGGCTCTTTATGTCGCTGAGTCTCGAATCCGCCAGATGTCGAAATGGAAGGGGATTATCACTTTAGTTGCTGTAGGTAACCCACTTTTCTACCTAGTCGCAATCGGTATTGGTATTGGAATTCTTGTCACTGAAAATTCTGGAACATCCGGAACTGGTGGCGTCGAGTACATCGTCTTTATTGCTCCAGCGCTCCTTGCAAATACTGCGTTATTAGGTGCGATGGATGAAACTGTCTTTCCCGTTATGGAAGGTTTCAAATGGCGAAAGATGTTCTATGCCATTAATTCCACCCCAGTGACTGGACCACAAATAGCTCTCGGGGTTTTTCTAGCCGCTTTAGTACGCGTAGCTTTTAGTGTATTTCTATATTGGATTTTCTTGGTCGCCTTCGGAGTTTTATCGTTTCAGGATAGTTGGATGTCGATTCTCGTTGCTATGTATGGAGGTGCGGCATTTGGCGCCCTCATGATGGGGGTTGTGGCGGGCGTGCAGAAAGATGATTACTTCTTAACTGTCCTCGGCCGATTAGTGATCACGCCACTCTTCCTCTTCTCTGGCACCTTTTTCCCGCTCACAAATATGCCCATCTACCTTCAGCCAATTGGTTGGATCTCACCGCTATGGCATACAACCGAATTGGGTCGTTACTTCGGTTACGGTGCAGAAGTGCCGGGCGTGATGCTTTCGGTTCATTTCCTATTCCTAACAGCGATGTTGGTAGTTGGAATTAAGATCTCAAACATTCGCTTCACAAATAGGTTACTTAAATGAGAAGCGCTGTTGAGATTGCTGACGCCAGGGCTAACAAGCTGGGCCATCAACTTTATGCCGGTCGCGCACGCGCAATAATCGAGCGCGCATCTATTGCGCTCCGCTCATCCACTTGGGTTCCCATTGCTACCGGCTTTATTGAGCCCGTCCTTTACCTCCTCGCCTTTGGTTATGGAATGGGCACTTTGATCGGTGATATATCGACTAGCGCTGGCAAGATTGATTACACCGTCTTTATTGCTCCTGGGCTCTTGGCTACGAGTGCGATGAATGGTGCCATTTACGACTCGACTTGGAACGTATTTTTTAAATTAAATGAGAGCAAGCTCTACCAAGGCTTATTGGCAACTCCGCTCGGCCCACTGGACATCGCCCTAGGTGAAATTATTTGGGCGCTAATTCGCGGCCTCTCTTATTCAATCGCCTTTATGTTAATTACCGCGCCACTTGGATTGGTCCCCAGTTGGAGCGCGCTCCTTGCGATTCCTGCTGCGGTATTAATTGCATTTGGTTTGCATCATTTGGAATGGCAATTACTTCTTACTTTAAAACCTACCAACAGATGGGTTTAATTAATGTTGCGCTACTTCCTATGTTTCTTTTCTCTGGGTCGCTCTATCCGATTTCGGTATATCCTGATTGGCTGGAGTTCACAATTAGATTACTTCCGACATGGCATGGCATTGAATTAGTGAGAGATATTTGGTTTGGTGTTATCGATTTCTCAAGTTTCTCTCATGTAATTTATTTCGTTTCGATGATTATTTTGGGCTTGTTTTTTACGACTCGTCGCTTACGTGACCTCTTTATGCGTTGAATTTACGCATAAGACACACCGGTTGACCTTCCACATTACTCAGGAGTAAACTCCTTCTGTAATTCCGGCTCTTGGAGCCTCAAGTAATTAAGGAGCGTGGTACCAACAAATCGGTTCTTATGAACCGTATTTGGGAAGTCCCAAACTCCCATGTTTAATCAAACCCATCATCCTCAGACCTTTAGACAGGTACCGATTTCTGCTACCCCGGTCTCGACTGCTCGAATCCAAGAGCTGCTTGAAGTTGAGCGAGCTAAGTTCACTGATCGCGCTCCTAAATCAGGTGAAGAAAATATTCGCGCCGGAAAGGTCACTCCGCTCGGCGTCGCCTCAAGTTTCCAACACTGGGATCCATACCCAATTTCTATAGTTTCAGCTAAAGGTGCCTGGCTCAAAGATGTAGATGGTCGCGACATGCTCGATCTATCGATGGGCTTTGGCGCGCTCCTAGTTGGCCACCTAAATGATGAGGTGGTTAAAGAGGCGAAAGAGACCTTAGAAGTTGGCACGCTCTTCGCAACTCCTTCACCGATTACTCGCGATGGCGCTGAGATCCTCTGTCGCCGCTTTGGTATCGATATGGTCCGCTTCGCCAACTCTGGAACTGAAGCGACGATGTACGCCATCCGTACCGCTCGCGCTGCAACCGGAAAACTTGGGGTTGTAAAAATCGAAGGTGGATACCACGGTTCCTATGACCCGTTGATGGTCTCTGCAAAGCCGGCGATCGATAAAGCCGGTTCGCCAGATAATCCAAATTCTGTTCCACTTCCTGCGACCGTTCCAGGTGAGGTTCATGTAGTTCCTTACAACGATGCTGATGCGATTGAACGAGTTTTCAAAGCGCATGCAGACA